>CAJQKF010000117.1 GCA_905478855.1 uncultured Gammaproteobacteria bacterium | reverse complement strand
AAAAACTGTATTACAATGTGCCATGGTCTGGTTTTTTGATTTGATTCAATGAGTTGTCGTAAACCCTATTTTATCAAATCGCTCGAAAACCAGGCCATTTCTTTTTCCTTAACGGGACAGCAGTGATATGAAATATAATAGTGGAAGAAACGGAAACAGATGAAAATTGAACAGACGCGTAACTGTTTGCTTGGCCAGGAGAGCATAGAAAACACGATGCACCAACACCCGTTATTGGTGGTGTAGGGGTTTTTATCTCTATTGGATTTACATGTTTAATCTTGGACATACCGATTAAACAATACCAATATCTCTTTTACGCCAGTTTATGTTTATTACTTGTTGGTGCAATAGACGATGTCTTACATTTATCCTCAACAACGCGTTTTATCATACAGATAATCGCAGCCCTCGTGATTGTATTTCCTGGTCAAGTTGAATTGGAAACACTAGGCCGCCTTTTTAGCTTGCAAGAAGTTATTCTTGGCAACCTAGGTTATCTTTTTACAATTTTTGCTGTAATTGGCGTAATTAACGCAATCAATATGACAGATGGTCTTGATGGCCTTCTAGGTACCCAGTTTATCCTGATATTTGGAGGGCTATATCTACTCGTGCTTAATGGCGCATATGAAACTGAAGCACCAATGTTACTGGCGCTTATCGTATCTGTATTGGCTTTTCTGTTCTTCAACTTAAGAGTAGGGAGGCCAAGAGCAAAACTATTTCTTGGCGATGCGGGCTCAATGTTTCTCGGGCTGGTGGTAAGCTGGTATCTTATCCGTTTCTCACAAAAACCAGTGAACATAATAGAGCCGGTTACGGCGCTTTGGTTTATTGCACTGCCATTATCAGATACGATTACAGTTATGCTGAGAAGAATAAGTCATCGTCTCTCACCATTTGATGCGGATAGAACTCATATTCATCACCTACTACTGCACAAAGGTTTTAGTGTTAATCAGGTCGTTAGTATTCTTTCAGTTGTGGGTGCGGTACTTCTCATAGTTGGATTAGTTTTACAAAAATTAGGGGTAGCCGAATATATTCGTTTTTACGTCGCGCTATCGATATTTACACTGCATATGGTTGTAACTACGAAATACATTCGAAAACATAATCTGGCAATTGATTAATACTTTACGCTTTTAAATATATATTCACTAACAGCATTATTTAACCAGAAATACCCCAGGTGAGTTCTACCAATAAAACCTACATGGCCTCCTTTCTCATATACATTCAACGTTACTCCAGTTCCTAATTCGTATTGATCCGGCACCACGTTCGATGGCATGAACGGATCGTCTTTAGAATGAATAATCAGCGTTGGTGTTTGTATATTTTTTAAATACTGTCGGCAACTGCTGGTTTTATAATAATCCTCTCCATTATAGAAACCATTTATTGGCGCTGTGACCTGATGATCAAAAGTGGGAAAGTCTCTGTAGCTTTCAAGGTGCTCGTAGTCTATTTTTCCCAGAAAAAGAGCTTTTCTATTTCGAGCCGATTGTTTTAGATCGGTAACCAGTTTATTTTGATAAATAGTAGAAAAACCTCGTTTCATATACTCTGCGGCCGCCGAAAGAACGAACGGAACCGAGACCGCGATAGCCCCATCAATTTCGATGCTAGCAGAATCCTCACCCAGCCATTTTAATAAGGCGTTGCCTCCTAGAGAGAACCCGACTGCAAAAATCGGTGTATTCGGATACTTTTTTCGTAATTTCGATGCAATGAAGTGTAGATCTTCTGTATGTCCGGAATGGTATGTTTTTGCGCGTCGGTTGGGTCTACCGCTGCAACCTCTTAAATTTATGACAGCTGTTGTCATATTGGACTTTTTAAGGGTAGTGGCCAAACTTCGAATATATGAAGATCTCGAACTACCACCCAAGCCGTGGATTAGTATAACTATTGATGTCGGCTTCTTTTTGGCATGTAACCAATCTAGATCGACAAAATCACCATCCGGTAAATCAACAACTTCGCGTTGGTATTCTGGCCGTGGCCAGATACGTAACTGTGGAAGCAACGTTTGAAGATGTCTATTTCGACACCACCATGCAGGCTTAAAGGGCGTAACAATAAACGCCGGACTCGATGTAGAGGGTAAATCCGGCTTTTGTTTCAGCGAACTTAGGCGAGTTGTTTTTCCCGGATTTCGGAAAGGGACTTACAATCAATGCATTGTGTTGCCGTTGGACGTGCTTCCAGTCGGCGAATGCCAATGTCCACACCACAGGTATCGCAAAAACCATAATCACCCGAATCAATCATATCCATCGATTCGTTAATCTTCTTGATTAACTTACGTTCACGATCCCGTGTACGTAATTCGAGTGTTCGATCGGTTTCTTGTGAGGCACGATCATTAGGATCTGGTAAGTTTGCCGCTTCATCTTGCATATGCAAGACAGTGCGACTGGTTTCTGAGATTAATTCATCGCGCCAGGCTGTTAATATTGCACGAAAATGTTCTTCCTGCTTTTCGTTCATAAACTCCTCACCACGCGTTGCCTTATAAGGCTTTACTCCGTGGATGAGATCAGAGGCTACTTTCTTTTTTGAAGATACAGACATATTTTGTATGTTCCCGCTTAAGTATGATGGGGATAATAAAAAAGCGGCACGTTATAACAGAGGAAATCTAACTACGCAAGTGTTTTGTAAAATCCATGTAAAACATGATAATTCTAGCGGCAACTTTATTTAGCCCATACTGATAAATAAGTTACGAAATTTCGCATTTACAACACTCTAGCTGTTTCGGAAAAATGTATAATTCCCGCGTCTGATTTTTACTGACTCATTTATTCTGATGCGATTAAAGAAACTTAAAGTATCGGGGTTCAAATCTTTTGTTGACCCGACCCCCATTACAGTACCAGCCGATTTGGTAGGTATTGTGGGGCCTAATGGGTGCGGAAAATCGAATGTTATTGATGCCGTTCGCTGGGTAATGGGAGAAAGTTCGGCAAAAACCCTTCGTGGGGATAACATGACCGATGTTATCTTCAATGGTTCAGCCGCACGTAAGCCAGTAGGTAAGGCCTCAGTTGAACTGCTATTTCATAATGACGACGGCAAAATTCCAGAAAGCTACGCCAATTTTGCGGAGATCGGGATAAAGCGCACCCTTACGCGTGATGGAAAGTCCGAGTATTTTATAAATAACACCCGAGCTCGCCGCAAGGATATTCAGGATATTTTTCGAGGAACCGGTCTTGGACCACGATCTTATTCGATTATCGAACAGGGAATGGTCAATCGCATAATCGAATCCAAACCAGAGGACCTACGTGGTTTTGTAGAAGAAGCCGCTGGTATCTCTAAGTACAAAGACCGGCGCAGGGAAACGGAAAACCGAATACGACATACCCGTGAAAACTTAGATCGTGTAAGTGATATTGTTTCCGAGCTCGAAAAACAACTACGACGCTTACAGCGCCAATCACAGGCTGCACAGCGTTACAAAAACCTGAAAGAACAAGAGGCGCAAGTACAAGGGGAACTGCTCTTCATTCGGCGGGTAACGTTTCAGGAGCTTGCTATAGAACAAGCTCGTGTACTTGCAACCATCGAGAACGAACTTCAACAGACTATTGCGTCTCAGAGAGAATCTGAAAAAAATATTGAAAGCTTAAGGGTCGAGTCTGCTGAACGAAGTGAACGGTTTGGCGAGCTACAGGCAAAATACTACTCAGTTGGCGCCCAAATCACCACTCTTGAACAAAAAATAGCCTATGAACAAGAAACACGCCGAAAGCGTGAAGAAGATCTAAACAAGGTTAATTCAAGTTTAGGTGAACTAGATTCGGAGCGACGGCAAGATCTCGAGAAGCAAACCGAGCTAAATGCTCGAATAGGGGAACTCGAGCACCTGCGAATAGATCGTACCGAAGATATGAATATTGCTGCAGAAAACCGAAGCGCAGCTGAAAGAGAAAATCAAGAGTTCTTAGTCGAGTGGGAAGTATTCAATCAAAGTGGCTCCGATCCTCGTAAGACATTTGACGTGCAAAGTTCAATTATTGAACAGCAAACAACTCAGCAAGAAGCGGCACGTCAGCGACTAGATCGTCTTAATAGAGAATCCTCTGAGCTAAAAGAACAACTTGAAGCGGCCAATCCCTTGGAGCTGCAAGAACAGGTAGCTGAGCATACACAAGTCGTTGAAGAAACATCTGGAGCCTTAAAGCTCGTAGAAACTACTATAGCCAAGACCCGTTCCCGCCTAGATGAAACCTTGGATGAAAATGCACAGCTAAATCAAGCGCGCCATAGTAGTGCCGCAAGACTGCATTCTTTAAAAGAAATCCAAGCAACCGCGCTTGGTGAAGATGATGAAGAATTTCAAGCCTGGATTCTACGTCATAATCTAGGCCAAGCCCCTCGTTTAGTAAGTAGTCTTACTGTAGAGGAAGGTTGGCAAGAAGCGGCTGACGCGGCATTAGGGCCTTTCCTGTCGTCTATTGTTTTGCCAGGGGAACTAACTACATCCCTAACAGAAGCATCAAGCGGTGTTGACATTTCCCTAGTACAGTCAGGATCTGGTAGAAAAATTAGTAACCCGAAGCTTCTAGCTAATTATGTTACGTCTGGACAAGCGGAAATTTCGAAACTAATTGGTAACATTGAAGTTGCAGAAACTGTGGAGGATGCCCTCCAACGGCGGGAAAAACTCTCGGATGGTCAAGTTATTGTTACTCGTGATGGGGTTATTGTTGGAAAAAATTGGGCTCGGCTGCAAAGCTCACAAACTAAGAATCTAGGCTTAATTGCCAGAGAAGAAGAAATTCGCGAGCTTGGAAACCAAATAGATGATCTCGACCGAAATATTGAAGATAAAACTCGCGAAATCGATGGTTTACGTGATGAATTGCGTAAGCAGGAATCCCGAAGACTTCAACAGGCACAGTTACTTACTCAGGCTAATCGTGAACATGCAGATCTGCAAAACAGACTTGGGCAACGAGAAGCTCGCTTTACACAACTAAAGGCGAGGCTCGATCGATTCGTTACAGATTGCGAAGAACAAATGTCCGTCTTAGAACGATCCGAAGCACGGATTACCGAGGCGAACGAGTTAAAACTCGAAGCAGAATCTGCTGTTGCCCGTTTCGAAATTGAACGTGAGTCGTGGATTGAACGTAGATCTCTAGTGGCCACCAAGTTAGAAGAATCACGAGTAGCCCATCAACGAGCTAGAGAGGCGAAGTACCAGGCGGATACACGCTGGCAGGTCGAATCTACCAACCTTAAATCGCTGGATGAGACGATTCGAAGACTTGAAGTACGACGTTTGGATATGCAAAACCAATCGGAACAATTGAGTATTGATTTAAATATAGTCGATTCTCCTGAAGAACCGTATAAAGAACGACTAAACGAGCTGCTTGAAGAACGCGCCGAAGCCGAAGGACAAGTTAACATTTCACGTCAGGAAAGCGAGAGAGTCGATCATTCAATTCAACAGCTACAACAACAAGTAACACGTATAGAGCGACAGGTAGAGCAATCTAGAGAAAGGCTAGGGCAACAAAAACTAAAGAATCAGGAAACGGCACTACGCTTGCAAGATGTTATCGAACAACTACGTGATGGTCCGTTTGATCTTACTGCTATTGAAGAAAATATTTCAGATGAGGCTACGGAAAAAGAGTGGCGAGCAAATTTAGAAGAAATTGGCCAGAAAATCAGCCGTATTGGCCCAGTAAACTTAGTTGCTATTGATGAATTTGAGGAGCAATCTGAGCGCAAAGTCTATCTAGATCAACAACACGCGGACCTATGCAAAGCTCTAGAAACGTTAGAAAGTGTTATTCGGAAAATAGATCGTGAAACTCGTACGCGTTTTAAAGACACATTCGACGATTTAAACAAAGGGTTTCAGGCGTTCTTCCCTAAGCTATTCGGTGGCGGAAGTGCAATTCTTGAGTTAACCGATAATGATTACCTCACAACCGGGGTAACGGTAATGGCTCGACCACCGGGTAAACGCAACAGTACCATTCATTTATTGTCGGGTGGCGAAAAAGCATTAACCGCCGTATCCTTATTGTTTTCCTTGTTTCAATTGAATCCGGCCCCATTTTGTATACTGGATGAGGTTGATGCCCCTCTTGATGATGCGAACGTAGAGCGTTATTGTAACGCTTTGAAAACTTTATCGAAGACCACACAACTTATGGTTATTACGCATAATAAAATTACTATGGAAGCAGCAGATGTTCTTATTGGTGTCACCATGAACGAACCGGGTGTTTCGCGTATAGTATCTGTTGATATTGATGAAGCTGTAAAAATGGCAACCAGTTAATGAATCTCCAGTCTTCTCTTATACTTCTTGGCGTAGTTGTAATACTCCTTATATTCGTCGTGTCATTCTGGAAGGATCGATTCGGCGGGTTATTTTCAAATCGCAGTAGCAACAAACGACTTGGTGGTGGCGGTTTAATTTCCAGCAGGGAATTTGTGCTTGGAAGCGAAGAAGAAAACACCGACAGAGCCGATATTGAACCAACTCTTGATCGCATGGATGTTGAACTTGAGGAACCTGCACCTCAGTTTGAGGGCCTTTTATTAGACGATGACGATGGTGAGGGTCCGAGACAGTTGTCCCTCGGTGATGCGCTTCATCGACGCGCGGTCTCGCAAGAAGAGACAATTGAACAAGAAGACGACTTTCCTGAAGAATCCTACAGCAATGTTCGACAATTGGATTACTGGGTTAAAGTAGTTGGAGATGATCCGATCCCACGAGATGATATTCTGGCTATTTATAGACAACAGGAATATATGCTGGAACATCCCCATGCGATTCACGGGCGCCTCGCTTCATCAGGTGAGTGGAGTGATATCGAGACAGAAGCTGAAGATGAAGAGTTTCTCGATATTGTTTTAAGTTTACAATTAGCCGATCGCAATAGTGCCGTTAATGAATCAGAAATGACTCGATTTAACAACTTAGCATTTATGCTCTCAGAAAGCTTCGATAGGCAGTTTAAATTTCAAAGTAGCTCGGAAGATGCCTTGGATCAGGCTAGTCGTCTTGAACAGTTCTCCGCGGAATTTGATGTTTTAGCTATCATTAACATATGCGCTGAAGGTGATCGACAATTTCGCGGGCCGGAAGTATTACGTGTTGTAGAAGGCAGCGGCATGAGATATGGGGATCTGCATGTATTCCATGGCCCTGACGGAGACGATGGAGAGCCACTATTCAGCATTGCCAATATGGTAAAGCCAGGTGTGTTTGATTTGGAAGATATGCAAAACTTCCAAACACGTGGATTAACCATGTACATGAATGTACCGCGTTGTAAAAAACCTGGGGATGTATTTGCCCGGATGTCTTATGTCGCAAACAAGATCGCAACCAACTTAGGCGGCGAAATGCGCGATCAAAATAATAACGCGTTAGACGATAAATCCATTCAACAAATTCGTAAACAAGTTGATGAAATTGGCGCCAATATGTCAGCTCAAGGCATGGAGCCAGGAAGCTATGAGGCATTGCGTTTGTTCTGATGGATGTGGATTCTTCCATAGTAAAAAAGGTTGAAAAGCTTTGCACAGAAATTGACGAGCACAATCACCGCTATTACGTTCAAGACCAACCCTCCATTGCCGATGCCGAATACGATCGATTACTGCGGCAACTAGAACAGCTAGAGGCAACCCATCCCGAACTGATAGTAGCCACATCCCCAACACAACGGGTTGGCGCTAAACCGGATAATGGATTTGCCGAAGTTAGCCACGAGCTACCAATGCTCAGTTTGGGCAATGCTTTCGAAGATGAAGAGGTTCGAGAGTTTCATGCAAGAGTTGTAAATCGACTTGAGATTGAGCAAATAGAATATGCAGTAGAGCCGAAACTCGATGGACTTGCCATTAGTCTGCTCTATGAAGGCGGCAAACTAATACGCGGTGCAACCCGTGGGGATGGTTATACCGGTGAAGATGTTACCCTAAACGTTAGAGCAATACGCTCCGTGCCATTACAACTACGCACATCTACACCCCCACCGAGAATAGAAATTCGAGGGGAGGTTGTTATGCCCAAAGCGGGTTTCGATGCTCTAAATCGAAACCAGACAGATATCGGTGGAAAACTTTATGTAAACCCACGTAATGCAGCAGCGGGTAGTTTGAGACAACTTGATCCAGCTATTTCCGCCACAAGACCATTGGAGTTTTACGCCTATAGCGCGGGTATTACAGAGGGTGTTGATTTACCCCCCACACATAGTGGAGTACTCGATTACTTCGAATCACTCGGCTTACGTGTTACACAAAATAGATCCGTCGTTATAGGCGCAGAAGCCCTCATAAAAGCCTATGAGGTGATGGGTGAAAGCCGTGACAGTTTGTCTTACGAGATTGACGGCATAGTATATAAAGTAAATCTCATAACCTTACAGGAGCGCTTAGGCTTTGTGTCGCGTGCACCTCGCTGGGCCTTAGCACGTAAATTCCCGGCCCAAGAAGAAATGACCATTGTCGAATCCATCGATGTGCAAGTGGGTCGAACCGGTGCCATTACGCCAGTTGCCAGATTAAAGCCAGTTTTTGTAGGCGGCGTAACCGTATCCAACGCCACCTTGCACAACCACACAGAGATCCAGCGATTAGACGTGCGTGTTGGCGATACTGTAATTGTGCGCCGCGCAGGTGATGTTATTCCGGAAGTGGTTAGTGTCGTAATAGATCAAAGAAACACTAATTCTCAACCCTATGATTTTCCAACTCTGTGTCCTGTTTGCGAATCAGACATCGTTTACGAAGATCAAGGTATCATTGGTCGTTGCAGCGGTGGATTGTTTTGCCAGGCACAGGTTAAAGAATCGATTAAACACTTTGTTTCCCGCAAAGCCATGGATATAGAAGGGCTCGGAAGCAAAGTAGTTGATGTACTGGTTGATGATGGGCTCATTAAAAATGCGGGTGATATTTTTAGTATTACCCACGAGCAGTTCGCCGCGTTGGATCGAATGGCAGAGAAATCTGCACAGAACCTCATCGATTCCATAGAAAAATCCAAACGGACAACCCTGCCAAGATTCTTGTTTGGATTAGGAATCCCACAGATCGGAGAAACCACAGCCGGTCAGTTAGCAAATTCGTTTGGAGATCTAGAGTCAATTCGTCTTGCAACAGAAGAGGACCTTCAGGCAGTACCCGATATTGGCCCGATTGTGGCAAAAAATGTATCTGAATTCTTTGCCCAAAAACATAATCAAGAAGTGATCGAGAAACTACTAGAGGCCGGTATTACTTGGCCCGATGTAGAAGTTGCTGAGCAAGATGGGGAATTATCTGGAAAAACTATCGTGTTAACCGGTACATTTTCATCACTTGGTCGAACCGAAGCCAAGGAAAAGCTCGCAGCCCTAGGTGCTAAAGTTACATCGAGCGTTTCTAAGAAAACCGATTTAGTAATTGCCGGGAGCGAACCGGGTTCTAAAGTTGATAAAGCCGAGAAACTGGGTGTACTTGTTGTTGGCGAAGTTGAATTATTAGAATACCTATCATAGAAAAAACTGCCCTGTGATCACAACCCTATGTGGAATAACAACTAGCTACACTTAACCCCAACAACGGCTTGAATCCGGGGAAGATGGTACTAACTTAGTTCTCATATTTAAAATACGATTAGATATAAGGTGGCGATGACATTAACTTTGCAGAAAATGTCCGTTTTTAAGCTCAAAAGCTCTACCGAAACCCTCGACAAAACTCCCTCGCATTGGTGAGAGTTGAAACAGTGAAAAATCAGGCAGGGAACGTAGCAACGAAAACGTTTCGCCGGCCTTCGTTTCGAAACGACTAAGAATGGCATCAGATTCAGCATGCTCAGAAGCCATCACATTAGCTTTACACAAAAACTCTAGCCTTTGTCTTGCGAAAATATCCGAGCAATCTGCATCATCTTCGATAATCATTATCGATACTTTAGGTGAACGGACGAGGTTTTCGTAGTGGGATGCAAGCCGACTCAAAAACACATAAAACAGGCCATCTTCTAGATAAAAAGGCGCATAGCTCGAAAGAGGCGAGAGATCCTCATTTATGGTAGAAAGATGGAGGGATCTTTGAGATTGAACGAGTTGTTTTATTTTTTCTACAGGTAGTGTCATAGCGCATTCGGAAGTCTTTATTTCGGTGTTATTATAGCCCGATGTTTCATCCTATAGTACAACAGTGGTTTGATACCACACATGATTCTCCTACCCCCTGTCAACTAGAGGCATGGCCTGCATTTCAACGTGGAGAAAGCGTGTTGGTTGCCGCACCTACTGGCTCCGGTAAAACACTGGCGGCTTTTTTAGCCGCTATAGACGCGCTTACTTGTGAGCTCGATTCGAATGGCACCTTATCCAATGAAACACGAATTTTGTACATTTCTCCGCTAAAGGCGCTGTCCAACGATATCGAGAAAAACCTGCGCGAGCCACTGGATGCAATTAACTCCGGATTAGCGGATAAAGGTATAACATCTGCAATTACCGCAGCCGTTCGCACCGGAGATACTCCAGCGTCTGTGCGCGCCAAGATGAAGCGCACTCCGCCACATATTCTGGTAACAACACCCGAGTCGCTATTCATACTACTAACGTCAGTCTCCGGACGAGATATGTTGTCAACAGTTACTTCAGTAATAGTAGATGAGATACATGCATTAGCGGCCAACAAGCGGGGCGCCCATTTAAGTCTATCTCTTGAGCGACTATGTGGAC
>CAJQKF010000116.1 GCA_905478855.1 uncultured Gammaproteobacteria bacterium | reverse complement strand
TATTCTGTTTCATAGACGCCTCATTTTTACTATTTGATATTAGTGGAACAGCTTACCGCTTTGAGGTATCCATCTTAGATGCTAGACCTCGGTTTTGGTAAGGGTGGGGCGTCTATATCTTCTATACGCATCCTTGATGCATTGGTACAAAAGTCCAAAGACCAGCATGCTGCATATCGGTTTTTCAGAAGATTGGTGAAGGGCCAAAGCGCAGGAAAGACAGTTGCAAAAATACTAATCACGCGGTCGGGCGCAACTGGCTATCAGGTTAAACATGATCTGATAGATTCCGCCAGCTCAGTGGCGTGGATGGGGATGGTTCATTACATTACATTAATACCGTCGAAACTGCTAATCCACGGCGACCACGACGTAGTTGTTGTTGGTGGAGGTCCAGCCGGAAATGCCGCTGCGGTCAAACAGGCCTGTCACCAGCTTCTGCAAAGTCGCGCAGCCCTGTAAGGTCATCGATTCGTATGCGTTTATAACCTAGAGTGAGCAAGCACCTTCTTTCGAGATCCTTCAAAGTGCGATTTACACTCATGCGCGAGAGTCCAAGCATTGCGGATAGTTCTTGCTGGTTGATCTTAATCTCGCCCTCTGAATTCGCTGATACATAAAGCGAGTGCGTTCCATCAGCGATGGAGAGCAGGCTTTGGGCAACGCGTCGCGACGAATTTGCGAGCGCGAAACGATCGTTAATCGCGAAGGACATTCGCCCGCGCTTGCAAAGGCATTGGATAACGCTCGCGTTGACGGCAGCATTTCGGTAGACCAGATCGCGCATAGCTTGCGCGGGGATCACGACGGTTGTCGTCTTGGTTATAGTCCAGGCAAAATGTGGGCTCGGCTGTTTATCCAGCACCGAAATTAAGCCGTGGACGTCACCCGGAGGGAGCGTGCCTACGGAAAAATACTTTCCTTCATTTGACAGGCTCTCCACCCGAATTGCGCCATCGATCAAGAGGTAGAGACCGCCGATCCTTTGTGACACTCTTGCGATCTCCTGCTTCGCTTCCAACTGCTTGACTATGGCAACCTGCTCGAGTACGTGACGTTCCTGCTGGGTAAGGCCCGAGAAGAGATTATGTATATCCTCGAAACGACGGAGTAATTTGGCGACTTGTCGGGTCATGATCCGATATTCGTGCACATCGTCTCGGTTAAAACTGAACGCATTTATGTGGCCAAGAGGATTTCGTGAAATGACGTCTGAGCCAGCATTATAGCATATGAGGAATAAAATTACAGGGCGAGCCTTAGACCCCGAAGGAGGGCGCTTCCCTGAGCCTTCGGGAAATCCTTGGGCACGACCGGAGGCCCCTCAAAGCTCTGGGAAACTCAATGTTACAGAGCGTGGGCGATACCGACTGTCAGGCCGCCGCACACGTTGAGATTCTGCCCGGTCACAAAACCCGTGTGCTCTCCTAGAAAAAAGCTTGCGACCTCTGCGACATCTTCCGGAGTACCAAAATGTCGCACAGGAATTGTCGGCAAATACTGTGCGCGCTTTTCAGAGCCGATTGGGTACAACTCGCGCATCATGTCGGTTTCTATTGGCCCCGGACTGATCGCATTGCAGGTGATGCCATAGGGTGCCAGCGCCAGCGCCATTGTTCTCGTAAAGGTTATCACCGCACCTTTGCTGAGGCTGTACAGCGGCAGCTCCGCCGAACCCAGAGCTGCCCGACTGGCGATGTTGACGATGCGGCCAAAGCCAGCTTCTTTCATAACGGTAGCCAGAGCCTGAGTGGTCTGTACATAGGCTCGAGTATTCAGTGCGACCACCCGGTCAAAATCATCCATGTCCAGCGACTCCAGTGAGGTGGCATCGACAACCCCGGCGCAATTGACCAGGCGTGTCACCTGGCGTCCATCAAGCACTCGCTCCAGCGTCATGGCAGTGGCAGTTGGGTTGCTCAGATCGACTTGATGAAACTCACCCAGACTGGGGTCTTCGGGATTTGCCTTATCTAGCATCAGGACCGAATACCCGTCCTTTCGCAAACGCACGGCAATGGCCTTTCCAATATTGCGGGACGCGCCTGTTATCAATACGTAATTCATAATTCTTAAGTTAATTTCCTGGATTCATAAGTTAATTTCCTGGTCATAAACATCCCCAAAAACCTCAAGTTATCTGTCCCAAGCGGTACACACTATTCAATTCATAATCAAATTTGGCAGGGTAAGCGAAAAACCCGGCACCAATATCGTTAACAGCGCAACAATGACAACAACAAGGAAAAAATACTTGCCGTGGCGCCACCACTGGTAGATGTTCGTCTCTACCAAACGACATACAAACAGAGTTTGAATGCCAATAGGTGGCGTCAAATTGGCCAGCAGGATAATCATGCTAAACGCAACGCCGAAGTGGATCGGATCAATCCCCAAAGTTTTAGCTGCGGGGAGCATAAGAGGAAAAAAGATTAGCATGATGGGCACCGCTTCCATGAACATACCCATGATGAAAAATATTGAGAAGTTCACTAACATAAACTCGTAGAATCCGAACTGCCCGGCGACAAAAAATGCTTCGATATCTGCCGTCAAGTTCAGCCGCACGATAAGCACGCCAAAAATTGCTGAACCCGCGACCAGATACAGGTAGCTCATCGCAACCAGCATGTTTCGTGTAATCGAGTCCGCAAGGTGGCCGATGTCGAAGGTGTTCCGGTATACGGTCACGGAAAGAATCAGAGCAAAAATAATCCCGACAGCTCCGGCTTCAACCGGGGTGAAAATTCCAAAACGCATTCCACCCAAAAGAAAAATCGGCACCGCAAGGCCGGGTAGGGCAGTGATGAATGTTGCCTGTCGAGCCCACCCCAGGGCGCCATCCCCAGTTGCTGAAGCTGGACTACCCGATTCGGAGTGTGCGGGTTGCTGTTTATAACGCTTGTGAATCAGAGCGCTGACAATCATCATGCCTACACCGATCATCAGGCCGGGCACGATACCTGCCATCCATAACCGAATGATCGAAATCTCTCCAACCAGCCCCAGTATGAGCAGTATATTGCTGGGTGGGATCAGGGCGCCGATCAAACCCGCACACGAGATCAAACCGGCTAGATAGCCTTTTGGATAGCCAATCTTCTCCATCTCCTTGCGGAACATGGCACTCAGCATGCCCGCCTCGGCGAGCATTGAGCCGGTCATACCGCCGAGGAACAGGGAGGTCACGATAACCACTTGTGATGTGCCGCCACGTATTCGTTTTCGTATCAACTCGCCAAACCAAACGATCCCACGGCTAACGCCGACATCCGACAACAGACCACCCAGCATCACAAACAGCGGCAGAGCAATCCAGGCGTAGTTGCCAAGATAGCTCATCACTGCAACGGGTATACCTGCAAGGGGAATTCCGGCAATGAGCATGCCGGCGATACCGCCCAGCCCCATCGCAGCAGCCAGGGGAACCCCTAGCAGCGCTAAGATAAACATGACACCAAAGGCCATTAGCGTCGCGATGACTGTCATCGGCCGACGGCTCGCAGGACGTATTTTAGAACCTTGTTCAGCAGCACCAAAACGCTTCCAACGATTAAAGCGTAGTAGCCAACCTTGATAGACCAACCGAGGGCTGCATAGGTGCGGAACATCACCGGAAGAATTGACACTGTTGTCCACAGCAGGAATAGCGCGAAGGTAGACATGCACAAGTCTTCGAGCCACTCGGACCATGTTGGTTTGAATGTGAATAGTGTGACCTTTAGGTGCAAATCTTCCCGATCGATAGTGAACACACTTAGAAAAATAAGCCAAACCATAATAATGACGCACAATTCCTCGACCCAATGGAAGCCGAGTGCGCCATTCAGCAGGTAGCGGTCGATCGTGGTAATGGCCAGCAACACAATGATGCTCAAGATGCCGGGCAGGTAAATTAGCCACTTGACCCAATTGGTGAATGTTCGATTGATGTGTTCTGGCCTTATAAATGAAGGTGTATTACTGCCGCGGGCTTATCATCGAACAGACAATCGGCTCTGGTCTGAGGAGTAACAAAACCTAGAGCGACCGCCCCAGGTTTGCACCTGTCCAGGTGTTGCCTCACATGTATCGCCCGCAAGCAACGCTTTCTAATTGCCCCAACGGAGCTGATCAATTAGCGGCTGCTGCCCTCAAGCGGTTGAGAATATCCGGTGGCGTATGTTTGGTGACCGCATCATCTTGGTAAACTGGTTCACTGGCTTTTACCCACTCGGCCATCTGTGCCGGCGTCAAATCGATAATTTCGGTATTGCGCTGCTTCAACTTTTCCCGATAAGCAAGATGGTCTTCGAAGTCGATCTTTATCTCGTATTCTGCCGCCTCGCGACCTACTTCAGTCATGATATTCTGTATATCTTCAGGCAGATCGTTCCATGTTTTAGTGGTGGTCCACAGTCCCATTGGTACGTATTGAAAGTTGACCATGGTGACGTATTCGGCCACTTCATCAAAACCGACATTGTGAATATGATTGATTGGTATCTGAATGGCTTCGAACACACCCTGACTGAATCCCGTCATCGCATCAGACCACGGCACCGGCATCGGGTTGTTACCCCATTGGCGGTTGATAATCATGTCCAGTGGGGCGAGGCTGACGCGTGTCTTCATATTCGCCACATCTTCAGGCAAAACGATACGCTTTGTTCGTGTAGCGATTGCGCGGGCACCGCCGTTGCTGGGCATGAAGAATATCGGTTTGAGACCAGTTTCTTTTTCGACTTTTGACTGCATCTCCTTACCGACATCGCTGTTTAGCATTTTTAACAGTTGCCTGGGCCCGGTCTTGATGTCGCCGTCTGCGATGAATGGTAAATTGATCCAATCATAGTGACGCGTGAACACGCCGATCGCCGAGGTAGCCGAAGCCGCCAAATCAATCGCTCCTGTCAGCATGGCTTCGATCGCTTTTGATTCCGAGTACAAGCTACCGCGATGATGCATCTCGATTTTTACGCGCCCATTGCTGCGTTTCTCAACCTCAGTCGCGAAGTAGATAATGGCTTTGCCCGCCGATATTTCAGGGCTTGGATATCCGGCGTAGGTGAATTTGTAATCAGCGGCTTGCGCGATACCCGCGCAACTCAACGCCGCTGCGCAACAAGCTGAAGCTAGAATTTTACGTACAGTTTTACGATACATTTTGGGCCTCCCGTTACTAATAGCTCGGTTAGTTTTTGTTTACATGCACAAAGTTTGCACCGCCATACTACAAATGTGATCGATCGACTGACTGTCAAAAGTTTTACATTTCGATGCTTTTTAATTGATTTTAAGCGTGTGGTAAGGCCTGAAAAAAGTAGACATGTTTCATAGTAAATTAACGTTGTATAAGACTATGAGGTATTTAAGATGGGAAAAGGTATCCGTTATTCGGAAGAATTTAAACAAGAAGCGATAAATCAGATAACTATTCATGGTTATTCTGTTGTCGACGTAGGTAGCCGACTGGGCGTCTCCACCAAAACCCTATATGCGTGGAAGAGTCGTTATTCAAAGCCGCAGGCTAAGCGCGAAGAAGAAACTGATTTACGTGCTGAATTGGCCCGATTAAAACGTGAGCTTAAACGCACTACTGAAGAAAGGGATATTTTAAAGGAGGCCGCGGTGTACTTTGCCGGCGAGTCAAAGCACGCTACCCGTTCATAAAAGCTCGCAGCGATGATTATTCGGTGAGCACCTTGTGTAACGCACTGGAAGTCCATCGGAGTGGTTATTACGCTTGGCTTCACAACCCGGAATCGTCGCGATCGATTGAGGATAAACAGTTGACTGAACAAATCAAACAATGCTGGCTAGAAAGCGGATGCCATTCAGGTTATCGGAATATTCATCTGGATTTAAAAGAGATCAAGAGCGACTGTGGCCGAGATCGAGTATTACGATTGATGCGCCAAGCCAATATCCGTGCCCTACGGGGCTATAAGAAGCCTAAGGGCATATACAGTAATCAATCCCATTCGATGATCTCCAACAAGCTGGATCGTCAGTTTGAAGTGCCTAAACCGAATCAATGGTGGGTGAGCGATATAACCTATATCCATACCCACGAGGGATTCTTATTTCTGGCGGTAGTGATGGATCTGTATGCCCGTAATATTGTGGGCTGGTCAATGGCATCACGGATCACTGACGATCTGGTATTGAGTGCGTTGACGATGGCCTACTGGCGACGAAAGCCCAAAGAAAAGGTTATGCTACATTCTGACCAGGGTTCTCAATATACTTCTCGTCGGTGTCAGTCGTTACTCAAGAATCTAAATATTGAGCCGAGCATGAGTCGACGAGGTAACTGTTACGACAATGCTGTGGCTGAAAGCTTCTTCTCCAACTTAAAGAAAGAGCGTATTCGGAGAAAAATCTATCCAACCCGCGATGAAGCAAGATCCGATGTGTTTAACTATATTGAGATGTTCTACAATCCGAAACGAAGGCATACGCACAATAAACGTTTGTCTCCGGCTAGGTATGAACAGCTCTATTTTGAGAAGGTGAAATGTGTCTAGTAATCTCAGGCCTTACCAGTGTTGGTTTAACGCAGCGCCATCAAATGTAAAACTTTTGACAGACTGCCGAGCGTTCTCTGGCTTACAAAGAGCACAACAGAAACATCCGAGCACCCGGAGGAAGCAGTGGCAATGATAAACACCAAACAAACCGACAGTACGATCGTGGTCGAGCCAATGACCGTTCACACTGGTGCCGAGATTAAAGGTATCGATCTGCGCGAGCCACTCACCGCTGCCGAGATCGCCGACATCACCGCAGCGCTCCTGAAATGGAAAGTACTGTTTTTCCGGAACCAACCTCTGAACCATGCGCAGCATGTGCAGTTGGCCCGTCAGTTCGGAGAGCCGACGCCTGCACATGTCGTATTTGGCGGCGACGACACCTATCCGGAGATCTACTCGATTGCCAAGTTCCGCGCTGCCAACTCAAAGCGCGGCACTGCATCGATCCGGCCATGGACGGGCTGGCACACCGACATCACCGCAGCGATCAATCCACCGGCAGCTTCGATACTGCGCGGTGAGACTGTTCCACCGTACGGAGGGGATACACAGTGGACGAACCTGGTCGCCGCCTACCACGCGCTGTCCCCGGCCATGCGCGCCTTCGCTGACACATTGCGCGCCGTGCACCGCTACGATGCACCGACCGGTGCCGCCGCGGCGAAGGAGTACGACGAGACGCTGAAAGGTGGAACCTTTGCCGCCGAGCACCCACTGGTGCGGGTCCACCCGGAGACCGGTGAACGCGTGCTTTACGTAAGTCCGTCGTTCCTCAAATCCCTATCGGATGTCACTCTGCAAGAAAGCCATCATCTGATCCAGATGCTCTGGGAGCACATCGTGCGCCCGGAGTTCACCGTGCGCTTCCGTTGGACCGCTGATTGCGTCGCATTCTGGGATAACCGCTCTACTGCGCACCTCGCCCCACGCGACATCTTCGATTCTGATTTTGATCGCCAGTTCTACCGGGTCACGTTGAACGGCGACATACCCGTGGGGGTGGACGGACGTCCATCGACAGTCATCGAAGGTGACCCGATAGAGCCTGTGCCGGTCTCCTTGACCAATAAGAAACCTTCAGAGTCGAACGTATGACCTTTCAGATAAGGATTGCGAGCAGTAACGCCGTTTACGATGTACCCGAGGATACCTCCATTGTCGATGTACTACGCGAGAACGGCATTGAGGTGGAGACCTCGTGCGAGATGGGCCTCTGCGGTACATGCAAGACACGTTACTTCGAGGGCGAACCCGAGCACTTCGACATGATATTGAGTGACGACGAGCAGAAAGAGTTTGTCCTGATCTGTTGTGCCCGCTCATTGACACCCACGTTGGTGCTCGATCTATGATACCGTGCGCGCAATGATACAAGCGACAGATTATCGAGGTCATCGTCTGTCCTCAGCCAATCAGACCGCGGTGGATGCCTGCAACGCGGGGGTCGAGAGCTATATCCAATCGCGCGTAGATGCCATGGCGAACCTTGATTCGGCCATTGAGGCGGACAACAGTTTTGCCCTGCCGAAGCTGGTGAAGGCCTGGATGCTGCACGCGAGTCGCAATACCGCCGTCGCCAACACAATCCAGTCGCTCGTCGATGATGTCGAAGCCTGTATCGACGTATCCAACAATCGTGATCGAGACTACCTTGCCGCATTGCAGTACGCCCGGTGCGGCAGGGGCATTGAGGCCGCCACCGTCCTTGAGGCGCTGCTCGATCGCTACCCAACCGACCTACTTGGCCACAGGCTCGTCCAGTACGAACTGTTCTGGAACGGCCGCGCCAGCTGGATGCGCGAAATCATCGAGCGCGCTGCGCCGCGCTGGTCCGACAATGTGGCCGGATACAGTGCTTTCCTCGCCGCACGGGCCTTCTCGAATGAAGAAGCAGGTTGCTATGCCGAGGCAGAACGCTACGCGCTTCAGGCGATAGAAATCGATGATGCCTCGATCTGGGGCGCACACACGATTGCGCATGTCCACCTCATGCAGGGCCGCTTCGATGAAGGCGCCACTTGGCTCGAAAACTTGAGTGGCAATTGGGCGGCAGCCAACCAGATGCGTCACCACCTCTGGTGGCATCTTTGCCTGTTCCTGCTAGAGCGAGGCGAGAACCATCGAATCCTCGAACTGTTGACCACCGAGATTCGCAATCCCGATTCGCCTCTCGTCAAGGCTGCACCAGATGCCACCATCGACCTCCAGAACGTCGCCTCGATTCTGCTGCGCTTGGAGCTACGCGGTGTCGACGTCGTGAATCAATGGCCGATCATCGCCGAGGCTTGCGCGGGGCGCGTCCACAATCATACCAACGCGCTTGGCAATGCCCACGACATGATGGTGCTCGCGGCGACGGGTCAAATGGATCAAGCCGAATCGCTGATGCAGAGTATGCGCGAGTACGCCGAGATCGGTGATGGCAGCCTGCGCACATCGTACCTGGCAGCGGGGATAGCCACCTGCGCGGCGGTGCTCGCTCATCGTCGGCGTGATTACACGGGCGTAATCGAAACGTTATCACCGGTTCGCCACGATCTGCCACTCCTTGGTGGTAGTCATGCGCAACGCGATATTTTCTACCAGATCCTAATCGATGCGGCACAACGTCTCGGACGCGCAGAGCTCGTGTTGATCTATCTGCGTGACATACGCCGTATCGGTTTCGATCGGCTTGCGGAGCGAGGGCTTTATCGAGATGCGGCGGGAGCAACAAATTTGGAACGAAACATTGCGAATGCCGCTGAGCCGAGTGGCCGCGATCACATTGAGGCGAATAGAGAGGAGATATCCAGAGATGACCAGTAACCGGAAACAGCACAAGAGTACCCCCTACGGCGCGTACTACAAGACCGATGTCCCCTCCCATGATCCAGAGCTGACCCATACGGATCGCGGCACCCCGATGGGAGAGTATCTGCGTTGCCACTGGCAACCGATCTGTCTCTCGGAACAACTGACCGACGTGCCACTCGCAATTCGGATCATGGGCGAGGACCTGGTGGTATTCAGAGATGGCGCCGGTCAGATCGGACTCTTGCAACGCCACTGCTGTCATCGCGGCACGTCGCTGGAGTTCGGGATCATTCAGCCCAAAGGAATTCGCTGCTGTCTGCACGGCTGGGTGTTTGATGTCGACGGGACAGTTATGGAGACGCCATGTGAACCGGCCGCAAGCCGGCTCAAGGAGACTATATGCCAGGGCGCGTATCCCGCGTTTGAGCAAGACGGGTTGGTCTTCGCCTACATGGGGCCACCGGAGGACAAGCCACCGTTCCCCGAGTTCGATACCTACCACCGACCGCAGGGCAACAAACTGGTCGCGTTGTCCGCGCACTATGAGTGTAACTGGCTCCAGGTGATGGAGAACATCATGGATCACGATCACGTGAAGGTCCTCCACAACCCTAGAATGATCTCGGTCGGCGGCAGTGAGGAAACGGGTGCGACTGACTACGCGGCACCAATGGGCTTTACCGAGGAGGCAGCGGTCGACTACTACCCCACTCGAGATGGTCGTGGGGTCTGCTTCGTCGCCTGCCGGCGCAACTCTGACAACGAGACGGTATGGGTGCGAATTGTCGAGGCGATTTTTCCTAACCATCTGCAAATCGGAAGTACATTCCCTTCAGCGCGGCGCGAGAGGCGTTCGCAGACGGTGTGGACGCGCTGGCACGTGCCGATCGATGACACCAACATGTTGGTCATTGGCTGGAGACACTTTAACGACGAGGTTGACCCTGATCACTGTGGCCGGGAGGAAGATTGCGGGTTCGAAAAGCTTGATTTCCTCGAGGGCGTGACCGGAGACCGGTCCTACGAGGAGTCACAACGCGCGCCAGGTGACTATGAGGCGATGGTAGGGCTGAGGCCTATCGCCATTCATGCATTGGAGAATCCCGGCGCGAGTGACAAAGGCGTGTATCTGACGCGCAAGCTCCTGCGCGAGATCCTCGCAGGCAAGACGCCGGTGCACGCTTCGCTCGAGGTCAATGACACGTCGAACAGCCGACTGCACACATACACACAGGACTCAGTGTTGTACGCACCACTCGAGGAAGGAAAGGACGACATAAAGCTGATGCGTGCACTCGGGCGAAAGGTGCTTGACCTCATGGCTGAGGCAGACGGTGTCCCGAGCGCAGAGCGCGAAGCGTACATACGGGCGCGGATGGATGAGATGGATGGGGGGCCGTTAGTTGCCATCCGCAACGAAAGTGGAGTCACATGATGTCAATTGAAGCAATCCTGACCTGCGCCGTCACTGGTGCCCATAACAACCAGGACAAACACCCGGACTACCCGATAACTCCGGCTCAGATCGCGAACAACTGCATCGACGCGGCCAAGGCCGGCGCAGCGATTGTGCACATCCACGTACGCGACCCCGAGACCGGTATACGATCCGGTGATCTGGCATTGTTTCGCGAAGTGGTAGAACGAATTCGCGACTCGGGGAGCGACGTATTGATTAACCTGACGACCAGTGAGGGCGCGCGATTCAATCCGGGCGAGGTCGACGCCAAGGTGGGCGGCCCGGGAACAACGCTGGTGCAACCCCTGGAGCGTCTGCACCATATTGAGGAGCTACGCCCCGATATCTGCACTCTCGATGTCGGTACGTTAAATTTCGGTGAGTCCATTTTCGTCAACACGCCTGCGCACCTACGAATTATGGCCGACCGCATACAGCAACTCGGTGTTAAACCCGAAATTGAGGTGTTCGAACCCGGCCACATCATGTTCGCACATCGACTTATAGAAGAGGGGTTGATCAACGGGAACCCGATGTTTCAGTTGTGTCTGGGTATCCCGCACGCCTCCCCGGCCACTCCCGAAATTCTTTCGGTCATGAAAAACCTGTTGCCCGCGAACTCTAACTGGGGCGCGTTCGGCATCTCGCGCCATGAATTCGGGATCCTTGCCCAGTCCGCTGCGCAGGGCGGCAACTGTCGGGTCGGGCTCGAGGACAATCTGTACCTGAGCAAAGGCGTGTTTGCCAGTAACGTTCAGCTTGTTGAGCGCGCGGTGCGCATCATTCGCGAAGTGGGCCGTGAGCCGGCAACTCCAGCACAGGCCGCAGAGCGGCTGGGCATTAGTCGCTGAGACTTTGAACAAATGACCGATATGAAATTGAGGAATATTCCGTATACATGAACAAACGACCCATAGGCAAGATTGAAATCGCCAGAGTATTCGAGATGGAATTCCATATGCCCGCCAGAGAGTTTTTTCCAGACACTCACGAAGAAGACTGGCTGCCTCATCGGGACTGGCTGGTGGATGAGGGCGCGTTGGTGCGTGAGAGTGAGTCTATCGTGCTGCCAATGCAAAGTTACGTTGTTCAGACATCTCATCACACTATCTTGGTTGACACATGCGTTGGAAACAATAAACAAAGACCGAACAGACCGACATGGCATCAGAAGACAGATACCACATACATAGACAATTTGGCGGCGTTTGGTTTGACGCCTCAAGACATCGACATTGTGATGTGTACGCACCTGCATCATGACCACGTTGGATGGAACACACAGTTGGTTGATGGCCGGTGGGTGCCAACGTTTCCCAACGCGAAGTATCTGATGTCAAAGAAGGAGCTCGAAGTTTTCTCGGAACACGACGATCCTGCCGCTACTCCGTCGCTGGGAGATAGCGTCTTACCCGTTGTGGAGTCTGGTCAGGCGCAACTTATTTCCAGCGACTTTGTGCTGGACGACGAAGTCTGGCTGGAGCCAACTCCGGGACACACTCCTGACCACTTCGCAGTTCGCTTGCAATCAGGAAATTGTCACGCAGTGATAGGGGGTGATTTGATGCACAGCCCGGTACAGTGCATGCACCCCGAATGGCGTGCACGGCCGGATTGGGATCCGGAACTTGCCCGCAAGACCCGCAGGGCCTTCATGGAAACCCACGCCGACTTACAAAGTCTCGTGTGCATGATGCATTTCCCATTGCCATCGGCAGGCAAATTCGAGCGCAAGGGAGAGTTATTCAAGTTCAAATATGACGAAGTAGATTGGTAATTGAGTAACACATGAATCACATTAATCCCCGGGAGAAAAATTGAATGTCAGATCACAACAACGACTTGCGGATAGTTGTCAAAGCACTGGCTGCTGAAGGGGCTCGCCCCAACGAACTCGCTCGCACCATGCTCCCGCACCCTCTCGTTTATCAAGAGCTTCCATACGACCCTGAATTCTGCATCTACAACGGTCGGCTGATGTCAACAAATATGAGTAACGCTACGCCAGACCAGATGTACTGGTCAGTTCGCCGCCAGGTGATGATCCGGCATACCGGCGAGTTACCGCTGGAGGTGCGCGGCCCCGATGCGGAGAAGTTGCTTGATCGTGTCTTTGCGCGCGACATTTCGAAGGTGAACGTTGGTCGATGCAGCTATCAATTTGCCTGCTACGACGACGGCGGCATGATTACCGACGGCATACTCATGAAACTGGCCGACAATCGATACTGGTACGTGCAGGCTGATGGTGATCTGTTTTCGTGGTTCAAGGCGCATGCGCGAGGCCTGGATGTCGAGGTGTTTGATCCGGGTGTGTGGGTCAGCCAGGTACAAGGGCCACGCTCGCTTGAAGTCCTTACGGCCGCTGTCGATGGCGGTCACCCGGAACCTTTCCGCTATTTCGATATTGCCGAGGTTCGAATCGCAGGTCAGAAAGTCATCCTCAGCCGTACTGGGTTCACTAATGAGCTTGGCTGGGAGTTCTATCTCGGACCGGAAGCGGATGCGCGCGCGGTGGGCGATCGCATTCTCAAGGCTGGCGAACCGCACGGAATGTTACTGGTTGCTTCTCACGCGTCCAGGCCGCGACGGATCGAGGCAGGCATTTTAAATGCGGGTTCGGATTTCGACGAGACGGTGACTCCCTTTGCCGCGGGGCTTGGTGAGTTCGTGGACTTGGAGAAGGCCGACTTCATCGGCAAGTCGGCGTTACAAGCGGCAGATAAGAGGCGCCGCACCTGGGGAATGCGCGTTCAGGGTGGCATTGCGCTCATCGGCGATGTCCTCACCAAGGATGGCACGCCGGCAGGAATCGTATGCTCCAGTGCATGGTCGCCTTTCCAGCAATGTGGTGTAGCCATCGTACGGCTGATCGATCCAGATCTGGGACCCCGGACAACGCTCGAAGTGGAGTGTACTAGTGGTGACAGGCGACCTGCCGTCATCTGCGAAACGCCCATGTACGATCAAAAACGGGAGATCCCTCGGGGCAATCTGGTCAACATCCCGGAAATTCCAGATGACGTGGTCAGGTGATATCCGTGGCAGCACGCGAATGCATCCGACTGATGCAGAAGAATTGAGATGAACACTTATAACAAACGGTTTCGATACAGGAACCGTGCCTAACATTGAGAGGAATGACACTATGTCTAAAATAACGGGTGCACAGGTGATGGCTGAGATGCTTAAGGGCTACGGTGTCACCCATATCTTTCATGTCCCTGCAGTGTTACGGGCCACAATGGTGGAGTTGGAAAAGCGCACAGACATAAAGCGCCTTCATGTTCATTCAGAAGCGACGGCTGCCTATATGGCCGACGGCTATGCGCGTGCGACAGGTAAACCCGGCGTTTGCATGGCCCAGGTGATCGGTGCCCTCAATCTGGCGGCGGGATTACGCGATGCCTGGTTGGCCAAAGCACCCGTTATTGCAATGACTGGCGGTCGAGACCCTAAGACCAAGTTCCGCAATGTTTATCAGGAGGTCGACGATATGCCCGCGTTCGAGCCGGTGACAAAGTTCAATGCCACCGTGGACGACGTCGCACGCTTCCCAGATATGGTGCGTCAGGCATTCCGTGCCGCCACAACCGGCACACCAGGCCCGGTCCATCTCCAATTCCGCGGTAACGAAGCACAGATCGACGCTGAGGAAGCCGATATGGAGGCACTGGTCGAGGACGCCTTCGCGCAGCTACCGCCCTATAGGCCCGAGCCATCCGAGGAATCGCTACGCACCGCCATGGCCGCAATCGAAGCGGCTGATCGTCCGGTGATCGTCGCAGGTGGCGGCGTGCGCGCATCCCGCGCTCAGATGGATGTAGTCGCTTTGGCCGAGCGCCTTAATATTCCCGTCGCAACCTCATTGAACGGCAAGGATACGATTCCAGCCAGCCATCCGCTTTCGGTTGGTGTTGTCGGCACCTATTCTCGCGAGAGCGCAAACACCATCGTCAGCGAAGCCGACCTTGTAGTCTACATCGGCTCGACGACTGGCGGTATGGTCAGCCATTTCTGGAAAGTCCCAAAAATCGACACAAAGATCGTGCACATCGACATTGAACCTCAGGAAATCGGTCGCAATTATTCCGTGGTTGCCGGGGTGCAGGGTGATGCTAAGGTTGCCCTGATACGAATGCTGGCCATGGCTAGGACCGAATCTGCGAGCCGTCGCACTGCCTGGGCGGCCCGCGCTGCTGAGGCGGATCAACAATGGCGTAACAAATACAAAGATCTACTGACATCCGACGCCGAGCCGATGCGGCCTGAGCGCATTTGCAAAGAGTTGAGCGACCACTTGCCGAACGACGCAATTGTCGTCGCCGACACCGGCCACACTGGCATGTGGATGGGCGGTATGTTTGACCTGAGGTCGCCAGAGCAGAGCTACATGCGTTCAGCTGGTCATCTAGGATGGTCTTTCCCTGCGGCGCTCGGCGCGAAGTGCGGTGTTCCAGATCGGCCGGTTTTTTGTTTCACGGGCGATGCGGGCTTCTTGTATCACATCGGAGATGTAGAGACGGCGGCGCGCTGCGGTATCAACACGGTTACCCTGGTCAACAACAACTCATCGGGAAATCAGTCCAAGCGTGGCTTCGATCGTGTTTATGGCGGTGAGCAGACCGATGAAGCGCGCAAGCTGTGGCAGTTCACGGACTTGAATTTCGCCCGTATCGCCGAGGAAATGGGCGTCGTTGGCATCCGCGTTGAGAGGCCGGGTGAGGTCGCTGGTGCAATCCAGCAGGCCTTCGAGGTTGCCAAGAACCGCCCCGTGATCCTCGATGTTACCAGCGACCTGAATGCGCTGGCGCCACTTGCAGAATAGTTACGGGTATTCTAAGGAGAGTAGGCTCATTACATTGGAATCGACCATTGTCCTCTATGAATAACGTATAGAGAAAAACACCGCTACAGAAGCATGCACCGAATGAAAGAGACTTTTGTTATTGTGGGCGCCGGACACGCTGCGGGACAAGCTGCCGCCACACTTCGGCAAAAGGGTTTTGAAGGCAGGATAGTAGTGATAGGCGATGAGCCTTGGATTCCCTATCAGCGACCACCATTATCCAAGAAATTTCTCTCTGGGGGTCTGGAGATTGAACACCTGTATTTCAAGCCCGAGAACTTTTATCCCGAGTGCGAAATTGATTTAGTTTTGTCGACTCGTGTAACTGAACTCAATACGGATACGAAGGTTATCAGAACGGCTAACGGAGTAACGATGGAATACGAAAAACTCTTGCTAACCACAGGTAGTCGAGTGCGCGAGATACCAGTCCCCGGTAAAGATCTCGGAGGCGTGCACTACCTGCGCAAAATCTCAGACGTAACAGCAATACAGGAAGAGTTTCTGGAGGGCTCTCGATTGGTAATTGTTGGAGCCGGTTATATTGGCCTTGAAGTCGCAGCCGTCGCCGTAAAACACGGCATCGATGTCACAATTCTCGAAGCCCAAGATCGAGCATTGAGTCGTGTGACAGCCCCAGAAGTATCGAAGTTCTTCGAACGGGTGCATCAAGCCAATGGCGTAAAGCTGGAATTTGGCCGGATGGTGAGTGAGTTAAGGGGCCACAACAAACTTGAAAAAGTCGTTTGCGCGGACGGTAGCGAATTTACCGCTGACCTGGCAATTGCAGGCATCGGTATAAATCCGAACATTGAGCTCGCAGAAGCTGCTGGCATATCATGTGATAACGGTATTGTCGTCAATGAGTTCTGCGAAACATCCGCACCCGATGTCTATGCCGCCGGCGATTGCACATTTCATCCCAACGGATATTTTGGACGATGTGTGCGTCTTGAATCCGTACACAATGCACTCGAACAGTCTAAATCTGCTGCGGCTGCTATGTGTGGTGAGCCTGTCGCCTATACCCAGATACCCTGGTTCTGGTCGGACCAGTATGACATAAAGCTGCAGATAGCCGGCCTTAATCAAGGCTATGATCAAGTTGTAGTTCGTGGGAACCGTGATACTAATTCATTCGCTGCCTTTTACTTGCAAGACCGGCGTTTGCTTGCGGTTAATGCAATCAACAGCCCGCGTGAATTTATGCTTGGAAAAAAGCTGATATCGGCGTTTGCAAGGTTATCGCCAGAAGATCTTGCCGACACGGAAAAAGACTTCAAAGAGCTCGCAACTGCCGCACTAGTGAATTAAACAGAAAATCCTGCCTAGGGCGAGTGAGCTTATGAGTAAGGTTTGACTGGGATATATGGTTTCTCAACGCACTTGGTGCCTTCGAGGCAGCGGCGAGCCATCTCAGTTTTACTGAAGCCGTAAAAACAGATTGGCTTCGAATGTAATTGAGTTTTTCTGCAGGGGTATTCTGATGAAAATACTAAACTGGATGCTACGTTTGATTGGAACAGTGCGGTCTATGTTTCAAACGACCCGAAATCTTGCACTGGAAAACTTTGCACTTCGTCAGCAATTCGCCGTATTCAATCACCAATACCCCCAATCAGCCATCTGGATGCAAAGATAGGGCCTACCGCCAGCGTCACTGTTTTTCTTGTCAGGGTGATCTGTGATGTGATTTCCGATTGAATGTCATTGAAGGCGCGGGTTACCACTTGGGCCAATGATCGCCCGGCGTCGGTTAGTTCGACCTGACGAGTCTTGCGAATGAAGAGCGTGCAATTCCATTCTTTTTCAAGTTGGCGGAATTGATTGCTGACAGTAGCGGGCGTGACGAACAGTTCCTTTGCAGCCTGTTTAATGCTTTGTAGGCGTGCCGCCGCCTCGAAGGTTCGCAGTGCGGTAAGCGGTAGTCGGTGAAATTTTTTATTCAGTTATCGTATCCTCATCGCGCATAGATATAATTTTTTATATTTATGATAACGAAAAAAATCGTTTGTACACTACCCTATTGAAGGTAATTATAGCCGCAACAATTTTATACATCTTTTTTTCTTTGGCTATAAAACTCCGATGCACCCTGCGTTAAAGAACCACCGCTTCACCGTTAAACCCGTACCAGAGCCGAATTGCCAGTCCCTGGAGCTAGCGAGAACTATGGCGGTTCATCCCCTTACTTATCAGGAACTGCCTTACGATCCTGAGTATTCTCTTTATGCCGGACGCCTCACAATAGAGAAACTATCCAACGCAACATCGGACGAGATGTACTGGAAGGTGCGTCAGGCGATAATTTTCCGCCACACCGGTGAGATATGGTGGGCCCGGTAGGACTTGAACCTACGACCAATGGATAATCGATGGCACCGCTCGTATATCCGGATGTTGAAAAAATCGCAGAATGATAGTTAAACCTAGGAATCTGCACATTTGCTCCACCACTAGGCATCGTAAAATAGTTTTCAGAGATATCTTTCAGTACGCCTACTGAATTTCGGACCACTTCAATTCCAACAGTCCGGTGATTCTGATAACACTTGGCCTCTACCATCAGTCGCAATGGGTACATAAATGCAGGCGATGACTTAAATGCAGCTAATGCATCAATTTGATGCCAGGACCCTCGACCCCTAACTTCGAGACCAGAATGACCACCACGAAGGGTTTCATTGCCATGTCCAGGATAGGCTTCGATAGTTTTGTAATCAAACTTTTCTAGTAAATAAAGAACAGCCTCCTCTAACAGTGCACCTCTGACTTGGGAAATATTTGCCATTCACTTATCCAAAAGCATCTGATATTAACTAAATTTTTCGAATTGAAGAGCTATCCCAATCTGGGTGCTTTCGTGTTACCAATATTTTTCTATGCCTAGGAGCCACCTGATGCACTTGAATATTACCTCGCTCCTTCAATCTTTCAACAAAAAATCCTGATGCGTATCCCTTCATAGCGTCATTAGGTTCACAGGGGCCAAGCAAACCCAAGGGCTCCATAACCTCCGTCCAAGTAGCCTTTCCTCCTCTTGCATCTACGTTTTGGAGAATTTTCTCTTCAATTAATAAAAATGCATCTTCGATCGTCATGTTAGTACTTTCTCTTTTTGATTTACAAAATCTAGGCATTCGAAGCATGGCTTGCCACTTCTGATATCTGACTACCGATCAAATTTGGCCATATTGCTTTACAAATTTCTATGTACAATTTTTGTCTTTCCAATAAATCGCTCTTCCCAAACACAAGGTGTGGTTCAAATTTTAAATTGAGTCTTTCGATCATATTTCGAAAGTTTGGATTATTTTGATACGTAATTTCACAAAGCGATTGTGCAAGTAGATTTTCTTTAACATAATGAGGGAGCTTTTCTGCATAGGGTTTGGATCCATAGGATTGATTAGTTCCCCTTGGAATAAGAACTAACCCACCTATTTTATTTCGATACTCTTCAAACTCTGACTCTTGATCAAAATCCTCTCGATGCTCGCGAAATTTATTTGCCCAAATGTGCTCAATTTCAAATGGTTTACCCTTTTTCTTTTTGTAATATGTGTCGAAGCTGGACGTCATTCCGCTTTCTTCCTCAACAAAAGCCGTCATCCGTGAAAGTAAAAATGTGACAAATTTTTTGTTTTGCCCATGCAATCTGAAATCAATCATCCCTTCCCATGTGGAATTCATATCACTCAATCTTTGGCTTAGAATGGCTCCTAATTCCTCAAGACTTTTGCCTCTCAACTCCTTCACGAGAGAATACATTGTGTATCGAATTGAACTTGACGCAAATTTTTTGAAATTCGTAGATCTTCGAACTACAAAGCTTTCTATATATTGAGCCACAAGATTAATTTTTCTAGTCGCCAATTCACTCGAGTCATCTACACATAATGAAGATAGCAATAACGGGTAACTTAAGGTCTCCGCAATACCCCATCTATGGATGTAATATACATACTCTAAGCCTGTATTCATCGACTGCTCTGAGTCTAATATTTTCAAATATCAATTTAAATAGAAACCCAAATCTCTGTTAATTAGCCGATTAAAATCAGCAGATGAATTTGGATCGAGATCCATCTTGTCGAGATTGTCTCTGACCCAACTGTGGAATCTTGTTCCAATTTTCTCAAAATCCTCGTTTTTAGATCCCGAGGAACCCTGACGAATTGTTTCAGCGTATTGGCTACGAAACCACGCTTGAAAGAATCGTTGGTCTTCATCTTTATCCCATCCGTGCAATTTGTGGACGGCGTCCTTCCAAATCATATTGGCTTGCTGTCTCTTCTCATTTTCACCAAACCTGGATAACACATATCCCTTAAGCATCTCCGTCGATGTCAAGTTCAGCCCACGGTCATTCATAGTTTCAAAAATCGTGTAAGCGTTGTCGTCAGAATAAGCAATGATTTCTACCAAAATAACATTGTATTTCATCCAATCGATAAAAAATGGAAGAGAGTGACTTGTGATTTCATCTGGAAATGCAATAGTTATGTCGTCATAGCGCTCCGTCATATTAATGGTGGACTCGTCATCTCCATTTTTAGCAACGTACTCACCTTCTGAAAATAGATTTTCTAAACAATTTGTGCGTTCTTCAACCTGGATATTGAAAGACTTTACTCCCCGCAACTCAGAAAATATCATTGACTCAAGCTTTTCCGATACGCCCATTTTCTCTTGAAGATGGTTTAAAAATATAAGAAACAACGTAAGCGAGGTAAGCCTTTGCTGCCCATCTATGATGCTACGATGGTTATCCTTTTCACTTACAACAAATGGCCCCAAATAATAATTATTGTAATCAGCACCTTTTTCCCTCTTATCTCCAGCCGAATACTCAGTGAGGAAAGTAGACGTCAAATCCGTCACTAATTGCTCGATATGCTTTGTACTCCAGTTGTACTCTCTCTGAAAATAGTCAACTGTATACTTTCTTTCACTTAAGACCTGAAACACCGTCCGATCGTGTGCTTCAATTTTATTGTTTATACGGCTCATCGTTTTTTCTGACCTTTACAGTTAATCTGACCTCACTAATCCTTCGAATGCTTCATATAATCATAAAGTTTGATGATTAATAGTTTTGGCTAAAATATACATATTCTATTTCGGTAAATTGTAAGTTACTTTGCTTTCATCGATGGTGATGTACCCTTTTTGTATTAATTGTTTCATCACCGTGCTCAATTCCTTTTCATTTAGCTTTTTAGTAAATAACGCATTGATGGTGTTCGCCAGAGTTTTCTCTTTACGTGGCCGGGATTGACCTCGACCGGCAAGATTCTTAACAATAGCCTCTATCTTTTCATCAGGCGTAGATTCGTTCGCCATTTTCAGTACCGGAATTTCAGCCAGGTCTTTCAACCTTTGCACTCGAATTTTCTTTTCTTTTAGATGCTTGATAAGTGGATCAAATCCCGTGTCTTTTGAAATTATGTTGAATTTCGCCATTGGATCTCGCATAGATAACTCTCCAATGTAGAAAGCAATATGAAAATCCAATGCATTGGGGCCATTTCCAGCAATTTTAATGTACTTGGCATCTTCTCCCATCGCCTGCATAGCTGCTGCCTGATCGAATGAGACCTTCGTCTGGTTAGCCCCTACAAATACATAGACCTTAAAGGGGTGCTCGGCTAATATTTCCAGGTTCTTTGGTTGCACATTTTCAAAATCAATCAGCACATAATTTGTCGCCATTCCGTTACCTATCTTCTTACTTAGTCTATTTTTTGATGAATCCAATTATTGACACATATATTGCTCATAGTATCAACATGTTATCCACTAATACCATCACCAATATAGCACCACATACCTACATATTCCGCACAACACTGGTCGCGTGGCCAAGCCACGACCAAATCCCTTATATCTGCCTTATATAGCATAAAGGACAGATACAGGCTCCTCACACGCGCGTTATAAGACGCGCGGTTCGTCGTAAGCAATTTGGTCGTCGCTCTGCTTTACGACACAGTGTGTGCGGACAGTTCCTTACAATGTATACTGATATTCGACCGTTCTTTAACGGTAGCACTGGATCGGCATACTCCTCTTCCCTATACGGTTAGAGCAAACGTCCCTAGGAAGTGACATCCACCCACGATGAACGATGTGTGCAGGTGATGCAGTGTTGCCATTATGGATTTTGGTTTTATAAACGGAACAAACATTCCTTTCACTAATAACGATCCCTATTCAGGGACATTCATTATTGGAAGAAAACATGCCGAAAAAAATCGGCTTGTTTCTCGTTTACTTTTAGAAAACATTCATGTCGGACACGGCTGTATTCTATTCGATGCGTACGGACAAGTATCGCAAACCGTATTAAGACGAATTCCACCTAACCGATGGAACGATGTTATATTGGTCAGACCATACGAAGGTTGGCCTGTATCGGTCAATCCTTTCTACAACATCCCTCCCGAACGCCATTCACTTGTAGCTCGAAGGACACTCGCCACTTTCAAAAATATCTATTATCCAAATGCACAAATTGCGACTACTACTTTTGATGATTACATAACCTATGGCATGGGTGCCATATTAGAGTCTAGGGAACCTACCCTGCTATCACTGATGCGGTTCTTTTCTGACAAATCTTTCCGACAAGGAATTGTAAGAAAGTTGAATAGTCCAATTCTTAAGACATTTTGGGAGAACAATTTCGAGAATAAAACTGAGAAGTTAAAAGAGGAGAGCACACAAAGCACACTCACAAAACTTCGCGCAATTGTTTTTGATCCAGCTATTCGCAACATACTTGGCCAGTACAAGCCGACGATTGAGCTTCAAAAGGTCTTCGACAAGATTCTTATAGTGGATCTCTCGATATCCAAAATTGGTATTGAAAACACCAAACTACTCGGTTCACTTTTGATGTCAGAGTTGCAGCACGCCATATTGTCTCGGACTGGGGACCCATACTACTGCTACGTAGTGGGGTGCAAAAGTGACTATTTTGCTCAGCACACGATGGTGCAAATGCTCGATACCCCAGAGGAGTGTAAAACAGCATTCGTATTTGCTGATACCTACCTGGCAGACATGGATCGTAGTTTGCAGAATGCTCTACTCGGTACAGCGGAGAATTTGGTGTGTTTCAGAATTGGCGTTCGTGACGCAGCTGAATTATTACCTGAATTTGAACCAGATAATACACGCCCTTCGCTCTTTGAACTGTGCCCCCATCAACCTAGAATTCGCTCAGGCCTACTCAACGAGTATGCCCGCGTGCCGGAATTAGACTATCCTGTATTCGAATCCAAAGAAGTTATTAACAGGTCCCAGGAAAAATATGGTAAAAATCCTAAGTACATTGACCAAACATTTAGAAAATTCATGAAGGTGTCTTAGTGGGAGGATGGTCCACATCAAACATGTTATTAATACCCGTGGCTGTTATTGCTACCACGGTGTATATATTTAGTCTGGACTACCATTTTTGGGATCCCCCGGACCCTTCATATAGCATTATATTAATTGCTGTCCTAGTACTTGCTCCTTTCTTTGCAATTGCCGCTTTCGGTATTCGCTTCCTCGGCAAACATCCGCAATCTGAAAACGACAATTTGGCATTTCTTACGTTCGGATATTTTTGGACGATTGGAACTATTGTGTTTATTGTCCTGATACAAGATTGCATGGAAACTGAATCCTTCTATCCAAGGGGCAAGGCTTCCAACACAATGTTTGGAGTCCTGGGAAAGGAGTCTTTGCGAATCGTTTGCGGCATACCGTCCCTACTCACTTACCCTGCTTTCTACCTGGTCTCAATAACATGCGCTGCCAGCGTATTTCCCTTTTTAATCGGGCTTTACGCAATTGTTGCTGCTCCACCTCCAGAGGTAAAATCAGCAGACAAACACCGAAAAGCAAAACGATCTGATCGAGTATTACTAAAAGAATTTAATGCTGCTCTGAAAAAAGGTGCCTTGGATGATGATGAAATTTTCGGACTTTTGAATGAGATGTCACCATTACAAAGGTATTTTCAAACCATTAAGTATCGGGTTCATGCACATAAATATAGAAAAATTGTAGAACTACAAGCAGAACAGGTGAAGAAAGCAAAGTACCGTAATACTGCTGGTATGAATGCTGCTGATTTGGAACGAGAACGTGCAGCTGCTGAAGACGCTGGCACATACACAAAAACTGAGTCTACAGATACTGACGAAGATGAAGAAGATCTAAAAAATACTTGTCCGGAATGCAACGGTAGTGGCGAGTTGAATTTACAGGGAGAGAACTTTACTACTATTGTTAGATGTGAAAACTGCTGGGGCTACGGCGATATGGAAATATATGAGCGCGTCAGAAAAGAACATGAAGAATGGCTTAATGCCGATGAAAGGAGCAATACTTGTAAAATGTGCGACGGAGATCGAGAGATAGAGGTGACTATCAACGATATTTCTCATAAAGTACCGTGTCCAGAATGCCAGGTGAACGATGAACGATAAAACAGAAGATGCAGCAGGTTTCTACAACAACAAGGGCTGCGGGATGTGCGGTGGGGAAAAAGTTGTAGACGTTTCTAGAAACGGTATCAAACATCGTATCCCTTGCCCTGAATGTGCAACGAGCGAGGCAGTCGAAGGAGAAGTAGTTTCCCCAGTAGAGAACACACCACAATCTTTTACTGGAAACCTTCCAACAATTCCGATGCCACCCGCTGGTGCTATTCAAAGCGCCTTTTTCACAATGATCAAATACAAGTCTGTTGGATCCGCTATTGAAGCCTACAATGGGGCAATTACTGCCTTAGGTGATACCGAAGCCGCCAAACGTTACTACCTTGCGCAGCGCACAGAAACGGATCGAGTAGCCTCTGCAATCGATGATATAGATACAATTCTTGCTGGCGACAAAGCCGATCGTGAGGCCGCATTGCGGGCATCAAATGCACGCAAACTTCGAGAGGAACTTGCCGAAGAAGAAGCGACTTTTCAACTCAAAATGAAAAAAATTCAATGGCAGCGTGAGCTCGCAGAAGCTGAAGGACAAAAGAATAAGCTTGATGAATCCGATGAAGAGTTCCTAGACGCTCTCAGAAGTACAATGAAACGTCACGATTGGGCCGATTTAGTAGAGCAAGAGATTAAATCAAAAGGCTACAGTAAAGAGAAAGCAGAAGAATTTCGAAAAGCTGCTCAGAAAATAATGGAAGACTCGTTTACTTGATCTGAGGTGATGTAAATTCAAATTATGTCAATAAATTAACTTTAACTTTCGAGACTTCTACATCTAGTCGTCTTCTTTAGGTATTAGGAGAACACATGGATTTACTTTTGGCGTAAGTATAGTTGTTCGCCGTTTTGCCCTAGTAACGCTAACTCGAAAATTTTGCCGAGTTTGGTCGTCAACATTGTCACGTATATTGCCACGAACAATCCGATCAGTATTTGCCACTATCTTGCCTCTTACGATTCGAGGAGGCCCCTCAAAAATAATAACTTCGTCGAACTGCTTTCCCTTCGCTTTATGCATATTCATTATGACTATACCGGATTCCGGTTTTGTGCTGGTTGAGAAATGCTCTTGGATAAAGGCCTGTCGGACAATTTCTAAGGCATCCGAGTATCGACCTACATCCCGCCAGTTCTTTGATAGATTTTCTCGCAGTTGTGTCCCGCGATCAAAAAGCCGGATGTTGCGAACTTCATTCGCAATTTCATTAAGTCGCATACAGTTAACATTATCAAGATGATTACGTATGGTGGTCCAGTCTTTATCAGGATCACCCGTCAGAACTAGTGAATGAGTCGATTCGTATGCCTCTTCAATTGGCATGAATATACTTTTTTTAGGGGCTGCTTTACCCGCGACACGAAACTCAATGACTCTTTGAAACGCTGCATCTATACGCACAGCTTCCAGAATACTGGTCTTTGAAGGTGTACTACCTCCCTTTCCTCTGTAGTAGCTGCAAACTAAATTAACTAGCTCAGCAACGTTTTGTTTTTTGCCATGACTCTGCAGTAAATAAGCGATGATCTCGGCGGCAAGAATAGCTGCCTCCATATCAATAGTAGCGTTGTGATCTATTTTTGACAGATTTCCTGGAGGTTGTCTAAATGCACTTGATACGACGCGGGTCATGCGCTTTGTCGGAACAAGGATAGCCAATGACCATTCCTTTACACGTTCCTTTCTTAGTCGTTTCCGTGCTTGTAGAGTTTCAGTGATTACTTTGGTAATTGCCTGATTTTGATTTGGTTCGAAAACACCCACATAAATGCCGTTATATTTCTTTTTTGTAAACTTGCCCTTCAGTACATCGTTTCCAAAGTGTGTTAGGTCTGTACCTTTACTGCGATGATTTTCATCGCTTAAGTCAAACTTAGAAGGCAGGAACTCTTTCTCAAAGTGCTGGAGGCGTGCTGGATCCGCACCGATAAAGTCAAATATTCTCTGTTCCGGGTCTGCTAGCGCAAGTAGCTGGCTGTCACGACCCAATGCCTGAATTACACGCCATTGATCTGGTGCTGTATCCTGAAACTCATCAAGTATGATGACCGGATAGGCGTTTGAGATAAGGCTTCTAATTTTATTGCTGCCGTGAAGTAGGTCGCCGACCAGTTCAGCAAAAAGATCAAAACATACTTTTCCCTCTTTTACAGCGAGACTTTGTCGTGCACCATATTCACGTTGCTTTTTTTCTTCCAGTACCTTTTGACTCAACTTGTTATCTGATTTGTATTCATTCCTTATTTCCGACAGAGCCACCGCCTCATTATGAGGAGTGAGTATTCCAATAGTCCGCGGCAAACCCAGCAAATAGCCGTGTGTCTTAATAACTCGCCAAAAGAAGGCGTGATATGTATCAACTTCAATCTTACGCTTAATCTCGCGGGTAATTTCGTCTTCTTCATCAATGGCTTCTAGGACCCTTGAAACGGATGCACGTGCAAAACTCAAGAATAAGATACACTGGCCACTTTTGAGGACTCCCTTAACGATACTCCCAGCTTTTAGGATAGATACAGTTGTTTTGCCGGATCCAGGACCACCTTGAACCAAAAGGTGGCCTTCGGCGGCCAAGACTGCTTTTTGGTTATCGGTAAGCTTAAACGTCACCTGTAGACTCATCCGCCGTAAGAGACGTCGCCCCAGGCTCTGCTGACATTTCGACTAACTCCGGCTCGTCCCTAGCTGACTCTTCACCAGGCGGCGACTGCGACAACTCCCTGATTCTAATACAGGTATCCCGCATCCATCGCGGAATTTCATCCTCAGCGCACTGAGCCAAATAATCTGCAAGTCCCCAGCTACCCTTCGACCAGCTGAAATATTTACGCAGCGCATTTACAATATTTGCCTTAGGATCAGGATATTCTTGAGAAAGGTGCTGGGGCCATGTAAGCATATCTGAAAAACGTTCGAGAGCTGCAGTCGTCGTATTTTTTAGAACGAGGTCCTCAATCCCCTTTTCAGGATGCATAAAAAGCTCATCAACCTGAGCACGAATCGCGGCTTCGTTCTCCTCAGTCTGATTATCACAAACGGCAAAAACAATTTTTCCTAATCCCCGATAGAGTTCGCTTAAGTCCTCAATCTGAGAGTCAGACCCAGCATCAATTGTGCAGATACCAAGCGCTTCCAGCGAACTATATTTTTCTGCGTCAATTTCAGAAAGACGTCGGCATACAACTGGAAATGCTGAAGCTTCAGTAGCGCCTTCGGCTAACAAAATGCGGCGCGACAACAATCCTTCGCAAAATCTTGTTCGAAATTCCTGTCTGTAGCGTTTATGTTTTACGCTATCCGGTAGTTCCACTATTGCTTGTAGAAGCATACCTTCGTCGGAGCGCGACAAAACAAGAGTCTCAGTTAGATCGAACTCTTCCAATACATATGGTGAATGCGACGTAAATATAGACTGCGCAGAAAGTTTGCGAATCTCGTGAACAATCCGTTTCTGAGCATAGGGTGGAATCGCAGTTTCTGGCTCCTCCATGGCAAAGATAACGTTTTGCTTTCCTTCGGCAATTTGGGAAAGCATTGCTAACACCAACATATTAATTGTGCCCGTGCCCTGCCTAAAATAAGGCGCAGAGTGAGAACCTCCTCCGGTTGCAACGAAGGCAGTAATAACCTTTCTAAGGTGTTCACGCGTCAAGGCAGAAACGCGTAAATGAGGCTCGACTCCCCATTCCTTCGGCACGTACTTATTCAGTGAGGCATTAATACTTTGCAGAACACCAGAAATCCCAAGTTCGGGGGCATTTGCGACATCGAATGAAGATAATCCACTGATCGTAGATTCCCACATCTGCGGTCTGATTTCTTTCAATCTAAGTATAATATCTAGCAAGCTGCCATGTTCCAAACTAAGGGCGCGACTACCAGTACGAAGACTCCTTAAATATAGAAAACCGCAAAACTGTTTGTCCCGGCGACCAAAATACTGTGGTGTTCCACCTTCCTCGAGGCTGCGTGAGAAATAGGTGTTACCAACAAAATCATCTTCTTCAAAATCATACTCACCAATAAAAGTTACACGCAAAGCTTCTATAATCGTATCAGCATCAATACTTTCCACTTCCGGCTCGGCATATAATGAATTGTCTTCTGTGCTCCAAAACTCAATATAATCTCGAAAATGCGCTTTCTGTTCGTCGGATAATTTAGATATAGTCGCTTCAACTTTAATCTGCACTGTCTCTGGTTCAGTAATCTCCTGAACTTCAGGAACAGATTCACTGTCAGGCTCGGCAGCTTCTATAGTCGAATCCGCCTCATCCACTGAAACTGCCACATCAACTTCCTCATTGGGGTCTAATTCTTTGTCAGAATCACCGACAACGAAGTATCGGCCAGTATAGAAGTCGTGTTCGTCAATGGGAGGGCGTCGACTTAGCCGGTCCGGACCGAGTACAAGATCAATTGCTTCGAGTATTGTTGATTTACCGGTATTGTTATCACCAAGTAAAACAACATGATCCGGAAACAGAAGATCTGCCGATTTAATCCCCCTAAAATTCTCGATTTTTAGACGACTTATTTTCAATGCACTCTCCAAAGCTTAAGATTGATTTGCCTAGCGGGACTTATGCGACCTCTTCTAGTGCCGTAGGTCACATAATACGACATCCTCAGAGAGATTGAAGAACTGTTATCGTCGGATATCATTTGGACTAGAGACAACAATAGCCAGATTGATTCGCGATTTGAGCGCTATATTACATTTATAGATCATATCTAATCTATCTACTTCCATAATTCTTGCCAGCTCGTCCCTAAGCCCTAAAAAGAAACTTACAAATCTTACTTCCTATTTCTAGGCTGTGGCCGAGTATCAATTTCTTCATCTTCAGGTGTCTGAACAATCACTTCGTCATTGGGTTGATAGTACTTTTCTATCTGGCCTTTCTTGATTCGATTCCACGACAGCTTGGTTACCGTATTTTTGTCACCTAATAGATCAGTACGACCTCTAAACTTAATTACGCTTTTTGTTCGACTAGGGCGTACGTAAAACTCTCCTATTTCTAAGTTACGGACATCTCCGGGATCCACACCAAGTAAATCTGCGTTTCGTTTTGCTCCGGATAATGGTGTGCCACCCACTATCTGCAAATTAGTGGCGTTTAACACCGCATCCTTTATTTCCAGTGGCATTCTCTGTCCTACGGTTTGTTGCGCCAAAGTAAGTAGTAATCGGTACTTACGAGTTTCAAATAACATATCCTCCATTGCCCGCGTAACAAAGTTGTGGCATTCATCCACTATCAATGAAATAGGAACTCTCGCTTCAATGGATTGACTCTCTCGCCGATAGGCAATCCCGAGCATAAGTGCCATAACCAGTTGACCTATCGCCCTTCCCTCTTTTTTACCTATAGCTCCTTTGCCTAAATCAAACAACACCACCTTTCTGTGATCTAGCAGTTCCTGTAGATTAATCGTTGATTTGCCACATGTGAACCTTGCGAATGTACCAACATCTAATAGCCCGCCCAATCTTCTTCCAATTGCTTGTCGTGTTTGCGTGTTATTCGGCGCATTAAATCCGTCTTTGTCCCAATAGTCTTTACAGTATTCATGATGTTTCAGTGATCTGGCAAAGTCGATTAGATCCTTATTGTCTTTTGTGCGCATGAATCGAGCGAGGTCGCGTAGAGTTGAGTCTTTTCTGTCCAGCAACACCAACACACAATTGGTGAGTACAATTTCCATTGGTCCGGAGATATGGCCACTGCTTTCTGCAACGATTCGCGCTAATGCTTCGACTAGTTCCTGCGCCACAACTCGTTTTGTGTTCAACGCTTCTTCAGAATAATCCGTTGGTGAAACATCATGTATTTCGAAAGGATTTAGTGCGGGATGAACACCTTTGGCTAGCGTCGGGCGTATGTAAACGAGACGATTACCAGTATTAAATTCTTTCCACTTTGCAATGGGCTCAACTAATTCACTGGTGGGATCAATAATTACAACTGAACCATACTTCTTGTGGGTTACATAGGTATGCACAAGCGTCTTAATCAACTCGCTTTTTCCTGAGCCGGGTGTCCCTAGAATATAACCATGGGGTTTGTCGGGATTTTCCTCGATGTATAACGGTAATTCTTCCACTACCATGGAATAAAGATCCGGAGCGAAAAGTACGAGGTAACTCGCGAAGCCTTCAAGATCAATCGTATGTTGACGCCTATCGAATACTGCTACAAATGCAGCATCACGGTCTTCTGGTGGAATCGGGCTCGCTTTGTTTCGCCAATGGGGCGCGGATCCTCTTTTCTCCGGGTCTTTTTCTAGCCAGTCGTCATATCTTGATTGGTACTCGTCCCATCTATAGCGCTCTTCAAGCTGAAACTTTTTGTATCCTTCGATCTCTTTTCGCAGGCCCTTAATATTCTTGGCAGATTCTAGATACTCATCATAGTCATAAATATTATTAGAGGGTTCTCTTTGCTGAAGATAAACTACAACATACGCGTTAATCGCTTCTCGAATATCGATCGGTCTGAAATAACCCACATGGTGATAGACCCTTCTTGTGTCTTTTTCGTACGGAACACCCAGAGCTTTACATGCAGATTTCTTATATTCCTCTGTGCTACCAATTGAAGCCTCCAGCCCATCACCCTCATCATAAATCGGCTTTAACCTCGATAGAGGTGTCAATTTGTATGGGGTCAATGGTTTTAGCCGTTTCATCTGATAAACATCATTCCACATGGTAGGATTTATTGAACATAGTTCACTATGCCACCCGTTTACAAGTCTAAGCAAAGAGATTAGAAAATGGAATATGAAAAATCTCGCATTCAAACACGTTCGAGTCGACACACTAGGCCGACGTCATCGATTTACCCGTGCACCCAAAATTGATCCGAAGACCGGTAAGCCAGTTCGAGTTGTTCCAGTTGTATCAGATCATGCTGTATTTGAGGCAATTGCGCGGTGTGGTGGCATGTTAACGACGTCTATATTGCATGAGTATCGTGCTTTAAAAGGTATTCGAAGCGGTAAAACTGGCGGCAAGATGACACATAAAACCGCAACGCGGTACCGGTTAAACAAACTATCTACCTCAACAAACACACCACATAAGGGCCCATATCTGACTTGCCCTGACCAACAATGGAAACAAGCGTTTGAGCTTGACCGCAATAAAAATGAATTGATGTACGACTTAACGAAACAAGGCAAAGAATATCTTCAGGATATCGGTCTCGTTGGCGAGCACCTACCGGGCCGATCCGCATCATCTACTCATGATGGGCTAAAGGCCTGTAGCGTGGCAAGTCTTGAACTGGCTTCACTTGAGAATGACAAGTATGTCTTTGGTCATCACGATATGGTTTGTGATCAACATCAAATCACAGGGTCATTTCATTGCCCGGTGGACTATACCGACCCAGATACTGGCATACACTATCTCGACCCTGACGCCATACTTGAACCTGATCATCTAGGGTACATCGATAACATGGAAACTGATCAACGACTTTATTTTATACTGGAACAAGACAATCATAATGAAGTATCGATACCAGGTACCAATGCGAAGTTCATTAACCGGCGCAGTCATCTAAAATCTCTCCTGCAATATCAGTATTTATTCAAAAAGAAAAACTTAACGAAATACTTCGGACAAGACGCCGGTGTTGTTGTCCTCTATCTTTGTACCAATGAAAGCACCCAACAAACCATCATGGATTTATCGAAAAAACTCTCCTATAACGGATTGGGCTTCACCTATGTGTACGCACGCACAGTGCCGGGTTTTCGGTACGACAAGTTTTTCGAGTCCCCACCTCTACTCAAAAGCTTTTTCACTGATCCAATATCTAATGCGCGGGGCGACATCGCCCGATTTGCCATTTAGCGACCGTATGGTAGTCTAATTCCAGATCGCTCTCCTCACGTTCAGTGAGTACGAGATTCGAATAGTCGAATCTTGTGCCCAACGAATGTCTCGTTGGCTTTGTTCTTTACAGGAGGCCATCATGCCCTATATTGACTTCGCTGCGCTGAAGCAGCAATACCCTATCGACCAGGTTTCACTTATGGTTGGTCTTTCTCTCAAACCTAGCGGGGAGCAACTACGCGGTAAATGTCCCGCTTGCGAGAGTGAAAATGATCGTTCTTTGGTTGTTACACCAAACAATAATGTTTACTACTGCCACGACGCCAAAGTAGGTGGCGATCAGATTGCATTGGTTTCACATATTCGAGGAATCGACATGAAGCAAGCTGCAGAATTCATTGTTGGTGATGCCAGTAGTGACCCTTCCCCAGAGGAAGATACAGGGACAAGGACGTCCACCCCATCCTCTTCTCCCTTCCCATTGGAATATCTGGTCCATGATCATGAATTAGTACAGACTATAGGATTTCCAAAGCTAACTGCCGAAGCTCTAGGAATTGGCTACGCGCCGAAAGGCATAATGCGAGGAAAGGTCGCGGTTCCAATCCATGCCAACGGAAGCATTGTTGGCTATATTGGAATTACTGAAGCGAAATTGCCACCACGGTGGCAACTATGAACGTCGTTCAGGAGGCATTGGGATATCTCGAGCAGAAGTATAAACGCGGTATCAAGTTTGAAACACCTATCGCCGCAGCTGACTATTTTCGCGTTAGGCTTGGATTACTTGAATACGAGTCATTCAATTGTGCATATCTCGATAATCGGCATGCTCTTGTTTCGTGTGAAGAGATGTTTCGAGGCACAATCAACGGATGCTCTGTTCATCCCAGGGAAATTGTGAAACGGGCGTTACAACTCAATGCTGCAGCCGTAATCTGTGCTCACAATCACCCATCCGGAGTACCCGAACCCAGCAATGCGGATAAAGCAATAACAACACGATTGGTAAATGTGCTCAATCTAGTCGATGTTCGCTTGTTGGATCACTTTGTTGTAGGTGGTAGTGAGTATTTTTCGTTCTCGGAGCGAGGATTAATTTGACCCCTTTTGCAAGGGTTTTGCCTCTCCTTATGGAGAGGCTTTTTTATGCATGAACTTTTCAATCCATGTGGTGCTATATTTTTTCAAGTCAACTTCAAATCATCCAAAAACTCCGAAGGCTCATCTCCACTCGTTACTAATAACCGATCCCTGGCCCTCGTGCATGCCACATAAAGAAGATGTCTTTCTGTTTCATAGATTTCTTCTAAGTCTGCGCTGTCCGCCACCTGTTCTATTCGCTCCTGAGACGGGATAATTTCATCATCACATCCCATGACCACTACTGCTCGAAACTCAAGGCCTTTGGCCAAATGCATGGTGCAGAGTGAAGCTTTACCGTGCACAAGTTGGATATAGCTATCTAGCACTACAAATGGAATATCTGTCTGCTTAAGCGCATCTCGCGCTCGATCTAACTGTTTCTCAGATCGGACGATCACGCCAATTTCATGTGCTTCAAATCCTTCCTCTAGCAAGCTAGTCAGCCAGGCGGAAACGCCCTCTGCCTCAGTTTTGTAGGATTCGTAGGTAGATATATTTGGTGCCTTTCCATTGAACACAGAAACTGTCGTTGTCCGATCATCAACATTTCCATCAACGTCTGAAACACTCGGCCCTAACAGCAGATCAGCCTGCCTTCTAATTTGATGCGAAGTACGATAGTTCACCCGAAGCACTCTAGATCGACCCCGAATGTCTACGCCGAGAGCCAACCAGGAAAAAGGCTGCTGGAATATTCTTTGTCCCAAATCACCAGCGAAGAACAAACCATTCGGTTTATCTCCACCTAGTGCCGCCAGGAATCGAAGCTGCGAAATATCTATATCTTGCGCCTCATCCACAACAACGAAGTCGTAAGGGCTATTTTGCTTTGCTAGAAGAGCATTGGTTAGCTCATAGTACACGCCAGACATCGATAAATAATTTTTCTCAGAAAGTTCGGCATTCACTTTCTCAAACAAACCCCAGAGCGCTTGACGTTGATTTTCAGATAACCGTGTCTTACGTCCCATTCGCTTAACATCACGATAGTCATCCCAAGTGTGTAGTTGCCATGCATCCACTACTTGTAGCCATTCCTCAAAGACAAATGCATTAGAGAAAGTAATTTCGCTATGGGCTTTCCCTAGACTCGTGACTAGACTATAGAGCTGCGAACGATTCAGAGTTGTTTTTTTTGCAGTATTAAACTTGTGCAGCCGCAATGCGACCGCATCCATAGAATGAATCTCCAGTCTTTCCGCAAGTCTGGGAGTATTTCCAATTAGGTGCTTAAGTTTTTCCTTCAGTGCGTTAGCGAGAGCATCGGTGAAAGTTGTCAAAAGTATCCGGGTGTCTGGATTATTTTTTGCTAGATGAACTGCGCGATGGAGAGCCACAATAGTTTTACCGGTGCCGGCTGAACCTGTAACTCTAGCCGGGCCATTAAACTCATTTTCGACCCATTCTTTTTGAGATGGGTGCAGAAATATAGTCCATTTTTCCCAGGGAAAGTCCAATGCACGTTCGAGCTCATCAACATCCTTGAGAATTCGAAATCGACGTTGCGCATCCGGGTGATCGAATGGATCTGCCAGTGTAACTTGAGCTGCCACGGGTTCGGGACTTCCGCCAACAGCAATTTCTAACAAAGCTTCGGCCGCTTCTGATGGCAAGTGGTCTGCGAGCTCTAGCATCGAATCCTCATCGGCCGCCTTAACGTCACTAATCCATTCTGCCGGCACTCCGTAATCCAAAAGATCTCCGTCTTCGATTTTGTCAAATAGAAGTGGTTTACTCGGTCTGTCCACCTTCTCGGGAACGTAACTTGGAACGTAAATCTCCTCAACTCGCTCTCTTATTTCGACAAGTTGAGCTGCACCAGTTTTTGGGTGTGCCTCCAACTTTCGGCGCTCAGCCCATTTGTAAGCGTCATCGTGATGATTGACATAACAAAGAAGTAGGCTTTTATTTGAGCGGTGGACGATAATACGAACATCACGATTGACTCGGACTGACCAAAATTTTTTGTCGTGCGCACGATCCAACTTGTGAAAACTCAACCCAGGATTTTCTGGATTCATTTGCAGATCAAAAGCAGTTGTTTTTACCGCTTTTTGCTCTTCCTTGCTGAGCTTTCCTAAACTTGTCGTGAATGTGTCCGAAATCCGAAAGTCCATCCTTACACCTGATAAACCTTCATGACTTCATCTCCAAGATGATTGATCACTTTAACTGCTATTCGCCCATTTTTGGGCCTATCGAAGGGGCGTGAAGTATCACTATTTAAGGTGTTCCAGGCATCCTGATTAATTTCTGCCTTCAACGTCGTTTTTAACGACTTATAGGGATCGTTTGCACCAAGGAAATAGGCATGACGGACAAAGAAACTTTCTTCATTGTAGTCAGTATCTATAAACCAGCAGGCAATACCATCGGCGCCATCACTACGTACTTCTCCGGTGTTTGGATGAAAAACATCCACGCCATTAATCTTTATCTGAATCTGACTTTCGTCAGCATCTAGAATATCTATATCCGGTTCACCAAATATTACGAACAGATTTCCCTTGCCTGTGTTCTTAAGATCGTCCGCCATATGTAAATCAGCGTTCATACGAGCTTTTAAAACTGGGACTTTTCCGAGTTTTTCGAACTCAGTTGAATGAGCGTCGTAGTTAAAAGCGCATGATATGAGTACATCAAATCCTGCATCCGCAGCTTCACGTGCCGCACTAACTAAGTCTGGTCGAGAGACCGTTCCGAATTCTGGACCGATAAAAATTGCTGCCCTTACTTCACTATCATTTTCATCAACATATCGCCCCTCAGCACAAACCAAATCGCCAGGCCATTGAGAAAGAGAAACAAAGTTTATCTTGTCATCTTTGTGTGCTTGTTGTACTCCAGAAGACTTCAGGTTTTCAAGTATGATCTGAACAAAGTCTTGTTTCTCCTGGATGTCCGAATTTCGGCAGATCGGATCAATTAACTCGTCATCCGTGCCAACCGGAAGCGCTCGATGCGGAGACAGGCTTTCTACGGTGAAGGGTCCGGCCACTCTCACAATACTTTTGTCCTCGAACGGTTTGTCGTAGAGGAACTCAAAGTCGGCTTTGGCGGCTATCGACGCGTCGATTTTCTTTTGTCGCTCGATGCGAAGCTTCCACCAATTGGCGTGCAGCTCTTTGGCCGCAATCGGCCAGTCATCATCGACCTCTCGAGGAATCTCCCATTCCTCCCACTCTTGCGTGAGAACCTTGTTGAGGTCTTTTTGTACTGATTCCATTTTCTCCGCAACTTGCTCACAAATCACTTCTATCTCTGCGTTGTTCACGATCGCTTTTAGCGTGATATGTGCTGCTCGCTCTGTAACGAAGCCGTGCCGAACATTGTTGTTAGGTGGAGTACCTTTAGGAGCAGTATGTGTGATCTCAGCTTCCTTGAGCTGACCATTTCGGCTGTCGGCGAGGAGATAGTAAGAATACCGAGCCCCCATGACTCGAGAGCGAGCAAGCGCCAGCGCTACACGGGATGTATCAACAGTGATCCACCTTCGCCCCCACTGCTCCGCGACATATGCTGTAGTCCCAGAACCGCAAGTAGGATCAAGCACCAAATCGCCAGGATCAGTTGCCATCAGGATGCAACGTTGGATGATCGTTTGGCGGGTTTGGACAACGTAAATCTTGTCTTCCAGAAAGCCCCCAGTGCCTGTGTCGGTCCACAAGTTTGTGAGGAGTGTGTAGGGGAAGTCTTTCCATCGCCGCTTGTAGTTGAGGGTCGTCCCGGAGACCTGCAATCGGTCTGCAAGCTCGAGTCGCTTCATCCCTTCTTCGGTGTTACCCCACCACCGGCGCTTTGGGTTGAAGTTTGCCCCACGGAACTGATAGTCGTACCGCGACCCAGGCCCAGGCTTAGTAAGATCACTTATCCGATATTTCTCTTCCGGAAACACGCGATCTTTATGTCGAAACAATGCAAAGTCGCGAGCCGACTCATCTTTCGATCGATAAAGAACTCGAAACTTTAACGCGTCATTGTTCTTCGCAAAGTGCAGCACGTAGTCGAGGATGCCGGGGATTCGGTCAGAGGAACTCAATCCTGATGTTTTTGCGACGCCAATGGCATTTATGAAGTTCTCCTCGCCGAATACCTCATCCAACATTGCTCTTACGCGATGAACGTTCTCATCCCCAATCTGCACGAAAACTGACCCCGACTGGCTCAACAAATCTCTCGCCACCGTCAGCCGGTCTCGCAGGTACGTCAGATATGAGTGAATCCCATCTCGCCAAGTATCGCGAAACGCCTTCACCTGTTCCGGCTCGCGGGTGATGTGATCGGATTTGCCATCCTTCACATCTCGACTGGTCGTAGACCACTGGAAGTTACTGTTAAACTTAATACCGTAGGGTGGGTCAATGTAGATGCACTGAACTTTACCTCGAAGTCCCTCCCGCTCAGCCAATGAAGCCATGACCTGTAGGCTGTCACCCAGTATCATTCTATTCGACCAGTGCGCATCGTGTTGATAAAACTCTGTTTTCGCGTCTTCACTGGGTAACCCATTAAAATCTGAGAATAAATCGATCTGCTCGCCAAATCCTTCATCGGGTTTCGATTTTTCTGACTGCAACTTTAGATCATCTATCAGAGCTTTGGGGTGGACCTTTTCTTGTATATAAATCGGTGGTACGTGCACTACCAAATCAGACCAGTCTCTGTCGTCTTTCCCCCGCCACACTAACTGCGGATCTAAATCTCTGTTTCGTCTTTCATAAGCAACTCGAATAGCACTTTTGTCTTTCTCATGAAGAACCGCCTCATATTCTGCAGTTGGAATATTTTTTCTCTTAGCCCCTTCATGAGTAATGGTTTCAATCTTCTTTTTGGTTTTTGATTTTTTGGTGCTAGCCATTTTTGGCATCCTCCCCAACTTGTGTACTCTCAGATTGGTCTATCGCGCTTAAAACCATCTCGTTAAAGATTTTCTCTACCTGATTCTCAAAATCATGCTGCATCGCATATACATCCGCGAATTCCACAAAAGCCCATTTTCCGTAACCCTTCAGATTGTTTACTCCCGGCACCCAGTAAGTATCCATTGTGAGCTTCTTCTCTTTAGCATCTTCACCACGGTACCCTTTGATCTCAACGACAAGGTTCAACACATTGTTGTTGCCGCAATCAATTAGAACTATGAAATCTGGTCTATATTTTCGAGATTCTGTGCCATAACGATATGGCACCTCGAATCCCAAACTGTGATTTTTAACGTAAGATAAAACTTTCTTGTGTGACTCTGCTACTCGGCAGAATTCTGCCTCCCAATCGCTGTCAAGAATGACCCAATTGATATGGGACCGACTAGAACTCGTTTCCCATCTGTCCTCTTTTGACGTATTAAAATTAACATGGATGCTTGATCCTACCGGATTGAAAGGATCAAGCATGGCTTTGACAGCACCTTTTCGTTCTAGCTCTGCTTTTGTAATCGCTGCCGTTATTCGAGAACACGCCATATCCGCAAGTTGTTGGTACAACAATTGAGCCGGATATGTGCCTCCCTTACACACGAGGCATTCAGTAAGCCACTGCTTAGTGATTCTCTTCAATTGACCAAACAAGTGAAGTTTTGGTTCGTCACCTGAATCTCGCCAATTTGTCAAAATCAGCCTTTTAGTGAGATGCATTATTAACGTGGATCGACGCATATCTGCGGTATGTTCGAGAGTCAGTTCTACTCCCTCTCCAATAATTCCTTCATTTTTTACAATAGCTGGCCCGACAAGTTTCGGCGTTAATTCAAGAATAGAATCGACATCAAATTTAGCGATTAGTCTCTCTTCTGGCAGTTCAGCACGGTACCCTGTGACTTTCGGAAACCGAATCTCTAGATGATCCCGCTCTGGCCTAACTGCTCTTACATTGATTGTTTGCCTTGGCTTTTGTGGTGGTGCGACTATGGGCTTGGCGGTGAAGTCGAATGGAATTCCTAGGACATCGGCATATTCAACGTTAAACAGGTTATCGTTATTTAATTCGTATGATTGTCGTCGTAGGGCTCTCCCAATGACTTGCTCACAAAGAAGTTGCGTACCGAACGCTCTAACACCCAAAACATGCGTCACCGTATTCGTATCCCATCCTTCCGTTAACATGGACACAGAAACAACACAGCGGATTCTCGCACCCAGCGCATCGGGTTTTCCGACAGTATTCATAACCTCTCGAAGCAGGTCTTGATCGGTAATGTTCTCTGCCTTCTTTTTGTCACCCGTTCGCTCGATAATCTCTTTACGGAATCTTTCAATTTCGTCTTCTGCTATTGAGCGAAAATTCTTGTCGAGTGCATCACCAGACTCCAACTGTTCGCTGTCTATCAAAAGAGTACTGGGCCTTGCTAAGGGATTTCCATATTCATCAAAATTGGAGAACAACGATAATCGTCCTGGAACAAAGTTTTCAGAGCCATCTTCATTTTGTCGGAAAAATCCAGAAATATAGTCATACACCAGTTTAGACGTAGATGTATTGTTACAAACCACTATAAAACACGGTGGAACATCAATATTAGCTTCACTCCAAAGCTTAGATGTTTCTGAATAGTGTCCATACAGCGCCTCTAACGCGGTTTGCAGCGGCGTGGGTAGATTGTGGGGGTCATAGTCCGTGCCACTTCTTCGCCCTTTCTTCGGCATATCCTTGCCAATATGCTCCCAAAGATTGCGGAACATTGGCATATCCTCTCTATCGATATGGTTATCAGCAACAGGCACTCGCGGTAGCTTCACAATTCCGCTTTCGATAGCATCCATCAAGGAATAGTCACTGACCGTCCAATGAAACAAAGTTCCCTCCGCATATCCAGATCCTCTCAGGAAAAATGGCGTTGCGGAAAGATCCACAACACGATCTAACCCGATAATCTTACTCACGATCTCGAGGCCTGAAATCCATAACCGCGCAGCTTCCTTGTTTTTATCGGCTTCTTTTTTGTCGTCCCCTTTTAAATCCTCGTCTTCACCAACTCCTGGCTTTCCCCTATAGCAATGATGGGCTTCGTCATTGATAGCCATGATATTTTTCATACCCATCAACTCCGGCATCACGCGCTGCAGCATCTGACCTTCGGTCTCAAGCGTGTTTAGCTCTTCGCCAGTTTTACCCTTCAAAAGGGCTCGACCGCCCTTGGAAACATCTAACCGCTCTCGTAATTTGAACGCGTGATAATTGGTAATGATTATTTTTGCCCGTTCTAAGTCAGGCAACATGTCGTTCGGCACAATCTCCCGATTTTGATAGTAGCTTTCCGGATCATTAGCCTGCAAAACACGCAATCGATCCTTAATGGTGATTCCTGGCGTTACGACGAGAAACCCACGGGTAAATTTTTTGCTATTTGGCTGACGTACGGCATTGATGGTCTGCCAAGCGATCAGCATCGACATTACTGTTGTCTTGCCAGCACCTGTTGCTAATTTGAGTGCAATTCGTAACAATCCTGGATTGGCGTCCTCATTAGCCCCTTTAACGTAATCGAGAAACTTTTTACCTCGCTGCCCGAGCTTTGGCGCGACTTCAGTAAGCCAAATAGCAACTTCAACGGCCTCTACCTGGCAGAAAAATGGTCGAATACCACTGAACTCATAGTGACGCCAATGCTTTAGTAACCGTGCAGTTTCAGGCGTTACTAACCAATCTCTTTCACTACTCAGCTCCCGCCATGAGTCGACGTTGCTACGAATTTCGTTAATGATAGAAATTGGGTCGTACTTTTGCCCGGTACTATCTATCCCTAATGATTCATCAAAGATTTCCGCATTCTTTGACTTGACTTTTTTGGGCTTAGGAATGGGGGTGATGAACTGAGCCCTGCGCCGAGCGTGAACAATATTGTGCGTGGGCAATCCATCGACCAATTCCCAATGGAAGGATGGATATTCGTAAGGGGAATTTAGTATTGGTTTTTTATAAAACGCTTCACTCATTCGAACGCAAAAGAATCCCTTGATTAGTTAAAAATGCATCCTAAGTGTAAAAGCACCATTTGTGAAGGAATAGTTCGCAAAAATGCGTTGTTCTATCAAACAATTAGTGTAGTTCTTAGATTAATTTGCCGATATCGTTATCGGGCTCGTCAGCCCCAAGCTTATTAGGTTGCCTTTCCACTTCATTATTTACTGATTCAGCACAGTGAACCATGTCTTCTATGTCGTCTGCTCTTCTAATTGGAATTGTGCGAGACTCATGTTCCCTATTAGTGTGATTCTGTGACTCAATCAACTTATGCATATGTGGTAATGCCAATACATTGTTGAGTTGTTGTATCGTTTGATTCGATAACTGAATAGTTTGATTTAAGTTTTCGAACTGCTTGTTCTGAGTGTGAATAATGGATTGATACTCAAAGATTTGTTTGTTTTTTTCTCTTAGCTCATCTTTCAGAACGTCCATAATCTGATTAAAAGAATCTCTGGACTCTACTAGCTGGTGCTCGCCGCTGCCAGCAGGCTTACGTGCTGGCTCCTGCTCGCTGATACTGGCTTGCGGATAGCCCTCACGTTTAAGTGTTTCAATGCGCTCGTCTATAGATTTTCGTGTGATTTTCCACTTAGTCACTTTTCCATTAATGAATTTCTCGCAATCAAGGAGATTCGAGCTGCAATATGAGGTGATTGTCCGTGGCGCAATCCTAAAGCCACTTTGTGCAAATACTTTTGCCGCTTTGTTAACGTCACAAGTGTAGTGGGTTGGGAAGTCTGCTAGCTGCTGCTGGCTGGACTCCGCTTCGCTATTATCAAAGTGAATATTTTGCTGATTCATATAATTACGCTACCACGCCAGAACTCAGTTTGTTCAAGTTGTCCCCAATATGTTGTAGGCTAAAAACCAATTCCATCACCAGTCGATTTATAGTGGATCTATCGCCTTTGTTTGACCAGATTAAGAATATTGCGTTTATTCTAGTACCTGTTGCTATTGTGGCAGGGATACTCAAGTCAGTCTGGTTTAAAGGAAAAGTGGGGGAGCGATCAGTAAACTCGGCTATCAAACGTTTGCTGGATCAGAAAGAATATCAATTGCTTCACGACGTAACGATTCCAGCCGTCGGGGGCACTACCCAAATTGATCATGTCATAGTCTCAAAGCGCGGTATATTTGTGATTGAAACTAAAAACATGAAGGGTTGGATTTTTGGGAGTGCCAGACAAAAATCCTGGACACAGAAAATCTATCGCCACACTACTAAATTTCAAAACCCTCTCCATCAAAACTACAAACACGTAAAAACTCTAGAAACCGTACTCGGGCTTGATGACCATCAAATCTTTTCGATCGTTGTGTTCGTTGGCGATTGCACTTTTAAAACCAAAATGCCAGAGAATGTGACGCAGGGTAAAGGGCTCATAAAATATATCGAATCGAAGCAAGATATTGTCTTGTCAGACAATCAGCTCGAAATCATCTTACGAAAGATAAGTAAAGCACGACTAAAGCCTTCTATAAAAACTAATCGAGATCATATTAGGTCGATTAGAAAGACTAAGAACGCGTGATTTATCTTGAAAGACGATTCTGGGTGAGTGCTACTCCCGATTGAGGGGACGATGGAAACTAAAACAAACTCAAACCTCGTCTTGCAGCCGTTCTGCTAATTCTTTTCTGTCTTCTTGAAGGTTCTTGATCAAGTTTTGCAGCAGCTTGTACTCCGGCATCAATTTGTCTCTTTTGCTTTCTAGATAACTGTCGATTTCAAGCCATCCCTCAACAGTATCTGGCGATTTAAAGATCTGCGTGAAATGGTGAACTAGGTCATTCCTGTCCGAGATTATTCCAGACAAATCTAAGCGTTTTGAGTTTTTGTTCAGGGTATCGCTTTCCTCAATGGAAAAAGAGAACTCGAAAACGTGCGATTTCTCATCTTCAACACTTGAGCTGGCGCCTTCTGAGCTAGGAAACATAGTCTCAAGGAATGGATCTACCACTAGTCCCATCGATTTAGTTTTTACGGAGTGCTTTCTTGTTTCCCGATAGTTACTAAACTCATCAATTGAAGAGCCTGATAGCTTTGCGTTCTCAACGAGAAACTTAAGCATATGCTCTATCTGTTGATACAACATTAGATTCCTGCCAACCTTTCGCTGGACTTCTTTCCTCGCATTTTCCAGATCTATATCGACACTCATTAATAACTCTTTGTTTAGCATGGCTTATTAGAGCCCTATTTGTTGTGTCGCACAATATCTGATTCGCGACGTTTACAACAAGAATAACTTTGATACGATGTAGATATGCCTAATTCAGAGATTTTAAAAATTCCCAAACTATTGGGTTTTAAATATATATTGGTTGCAAACGATAAGCAGTTCTGTAGCAAATCAGCATCAGGAATAGAAATTCCACCTATAATTGTTTTTTAAAACCGACGAGAACCCTAGCTTTGGATCAGTCCAAGTTTCAACTACTTGTTAAGAACATCTATTCGATTGTTTCCGAGTTAGAAGATATGTTTCCGGGTAGGCATTTTACACCTGACGGCCATATGGTTGGATCGTTAGGAGAATGTCTTGTCGCCGATGCATACAATCTGAAATTAATGCCAGCATCGAATGCTGGATTCGATGCGATTTCTCCTTGTGGACAAAAGGTTGAGATAAAAGCAACGCAGTCAAAAAGCGTAGCATTTCGTAGTTGCCCAGATCACACCATAATTATCAAAATCAATAGAGATGGAACATTTGATGAATACTTCAATGGCCCTGGCTTAATCATTTGGAATCAATTCAAAGATAAAAATACGCCTTCTAACGGTCAATTTCAGATATCTCTAACTCGCGTAAAAACATTAAGTGAACAGGTGGCATTATCTGATCGTCTACCCTCTTTTAAAGATTCAGAATAAGTTATCCACACCTATTACTTCACCGCTTTCGCTCTCATTGCTACCATGAATATATGGTACTCCGCAAAGGACTTAAATTTTCTATAGCTGGCGCAAGCGCGGAGTACCAATCAGTGCTTTGTGCTAGCCATAGAGAATTTAACTAAAAACACGCGGAATTCGCGTGTTTTTTCTGTTGAGAATCGGTGGGCGAACTTACGAGCCTCTCGACGGACGCCACTTAATTCGTAAGACTTCATAGCCTGATGAACTAAGGCAGCATCCTTAGTGCCACACGCAACGAAGGCCTCTGTGTACGTAGCCTAGATCTCTGAGCGTACACAAGCACGGCGTGACCCTCAAAGCAGGCATCACGTACAGTCTGGGGAGAGAACGAGTGGAGAGAAATCCACAATTACCCGTTCGAGGTAAGTCGCGTTTTAAAACGGCTTTTAGCCTTTCTGTGCCAAATCAACGAACGGTTAACAGTTACTAGCTTAACCAGCAAAATATGAAATCGATCGGTGAACTCGAATTGAGCTTTCAATTTGACAAAGACACCGCACGTAAAACGGAAGAAATCGTTAAACCAGTTTTTGAAGAATATGTTTACAAGACGTCGCAGCTTATCAAGCGGCCGTACTTTCAGACTTTCAAATTAGTTGAGGACTGGCAAGAACATAAAATCATCAGACGCTATAACGACGTGATGAATCACTCTGGGGAAATTCCCAAAGACATTCTGTGGTGGAGCTTAAGAAAAAAAGAAAATCAGAAAAGCGGGTCTAATTAGGGTCTAGCAAAAACCTGATAACACTCTAACTAATTGATTTAAATGGTGGCCAGGGACAGAATCGAACTGCCGACACGGGGATTTTCAGTACGGCGGTGAATATTCTATTCCTTATTTTTCAATAACTTACCGGGGCGTCCGTTGCCCCATTTGCACAACAATGCATGACTATGCACAACTGATTCACGCAAATTTCACGCAAGCCTTATGTTAATAAACTTAGAAGTAAGAACTTGGACTTAATCTTACAAAATAGTCAAGCCGGTTTAGATATCATCGGACAACGAATGTCCGAGTTTGCGACCATTTAAGACAGCCGATTAATCTCGAATCTGTCTCAGTTTGGCCCAAAGCGGACATATTAATAATTTCGCTGGGCTTTCTGTTGCTCCAAATGTGTTGGGTCCAACAGTACATGAAACTGCGACCAATGTACTATGAGTTGGGACAGCGGCTTTTCCATAGCTGATCATTGAATCCAGTTGGCTTTTGTTTTTCGAAGATTTAGTAAATTGGAATGAAAATAGTGGAACACTCCGTACACTGTTAAGCACACCTATCTTGTGACAATTTGTGACCACTTTTTACTAACGAAGCCAAGCTTCTTCGTACCATATTGTCACTTCCGGGAAAATCGATCCTTTATTTATGGTGGAACGAAAAAATGAGAGGGCTCAAACCAGTTTGTGCATCTCTTCCAGTTTGGTACTCCCGATTTCACTAACAATTTTGCGTCGAAGCTTACGCATACCGCTGAGCCAGCGATCATAGTTGCCGGTTTTAAACTGGGTGTATTGCTCGACATCGGGATGCGGCAGAATCAGGAACTGCTCAGCATCAATTCCCTGGACAACAGTATCAG
>CAJQKF010000115.1 GCA_905478855.1 uncultured Gammaproteobacteria bacterium | reverse complement strand
CTACATCGATGGTTACTACCGTCGAATCAGACCCCATCAACATAACGATGGATTAACACCGAATAGAACTGAGGAACTCTTTTGGAATTCCTCTAAATCCGTGGCCAATTTTACTTGACCACTACATGTGTAGCTTTTAAGAGACCATGTGGCTCGAGGTTAGAGTGTTTGAAACTAAAAATATGAGAATAATTATTAAATAAGTCCTTTTTGCCATCTCCAACTAGTTTCAAGTATCGTATTTATATCGGAGTACTCGGGCTGCCAACCAAGCTCATTTTTAATTTTCTGAGAATCACTAATTAGAATCGCAGGGTCTCCCACTCTTCTTTCAGCAATAACAAGAGATATTTCTTCCTGAGTTACTCGTTCAGCTTCGGTAACTAATTCTCTAACCGAATATCCGCTTCCATTTCCAATATTATATTGAGTCGATGAGCCACCTCCCTCTAAATACTTTAAAGATGATATATGAGCTTGAGCTAAGTCCTCAACATGAACATAGTCACGAATGCATGTTCCGTCGGGTGTATCGTAATCATTACCAAAGATGTAAAAATGTTCCCGCTTTTTTAGAGCCGTTTGCAGTATCAGAGGGATAACGTGCGTTTCCGGCAAATGGTTTTCACCAATTTCTCCATCAAGATCAGCGCCTGCGGCGTTAAAATACCGCAACACAACACAATCTAAGTCGTATGCGTGAGAAAAATCATTAATCATTTTCTCAACGGTTAACTTTGTGGTTCCATACGGATTGATTGGTATTTGCGGGGCGTCTTCGGTGATAGGAACTCGCGTAGGAATACCGTAGGTAGCACATGAGCTTGAAAATATTAATGACTTGATTTTGTTAACTCGCATTGCATCAAGCAAGTTCAAGCTTCCAACCACATTATTACGATAATACTTACTGGGATCTAATACAGATTCACCGACATAAGCATAGGCGGCAAAATGAATGATCGAAATGGGTTTATATTTTCCAAACACCTCACTCAAACGATCAAAATCAAGCAAATCACCTACTTCAATTGGGCCCCACTTAACAGATGATTTATGCCCATGCACTAAATTGTCGTAAACAATCGGGGTATAGCCTAGTTGTTGTAATTTTTTGCATGTGTGACTGCCTATGTAACCAGCGCCACCTATTACTAGTACATTTTTACTCATTAGACGTTCGTATTATGGTTGCAAATTCAATGTTTCATATAGGACATGATTGGATTTTAAAGACTCATTAATTTTTAGTATTTAAAAAGTTGCTAGATTTGAATCATAGCCAACGGCAAAGCAAATGTCTAAATTGAGTATCGTTTTCTAAAATTTCTAACCAGATCAATTATTCCGATAAGTTGTTGATGATACTTTACTTGCCATATAAATGAGAAAATTTGTGTGATTATTGAATTTGAACTATTAGACTTATCAACCCAAAATAAATTTAACGTGCAGACTCTTTTTCCGCAGTCGATCACAACATTCTTGCTGTAATCCAATTTTTGGGTATATTTTCGATGTTTGTAAAAAGATCTTCGCAAAGGGTGATAAGGTCTAGATAGCGTTAGCTTATGTCGCGGGCAGTCATAATGCTCAAGTTTGCTAATCCAATCAACGATAAGGGTATAAACTACAAGGTAATAAAGTGAGTCTTACACCAACCATTAGTGCCGTAGAATTATCAACATTAATCGATGCACCCAATCTTCGTTTATTCGATTGCCGTTTTTCCCTTAAAGATACTGACCTTGGTGCAACTCAATATTCACGGTCCCATCTGCCCAATGCGCAGTATATGCATCTGGATCATGACCTGTCGATTCACGCTACTGCGGGCGCAGGGCGACATCCGTTGCCATCGATAGACGAGGCCCGTCGAATGTTTGAGAGTAAAGGTGTTTCTAGTGATTCAATTGTTGTGGCGTACGATGCGAACTATAATGCCTTTGCCGGACGACTGTGGTGGTTAGCTCGCTATGCGGGTATTAGTAATGTAAGGATATTGGATGGCGGATTACAAGCCTGGGCTGAACTTGAAATGCCGATGAGCAATGAAGTCCCAGTTTTTGAGAAAGGACGCATTCAGGGCTCTTCGACTATGAACGTCGCGTCGGTTGTAGAAATAGAAGAGATTGCAAATGGAAAGTCATCCTCCATGCTAATCGATGCACGAGACTATATTCGATATGCAGGACATAAGGAGCCGTTGGATAAACGGGCAGGGCATGTTCCAAACGCGCTTAATGCACCATTTACGGAAAACATGGATGAAGAGGGTAAGTTCTTACCAAAAGGGGTTTTAAGAAAGCGTTTTTCAGACCTTATTGGCAATGAGGCGACTGGCGATAATATTATCCATATGTGTGGCTCAGGGGTTACCGCCTGTAATAATATTATCGCTATGGAACTTGCGGGGTACACCGGCTCAGTCCTCTATCCCGGTTCATGGAGTGGCTGGATCGAAGACCCTCAGCATGCGGCAGCTACGGAGGCCGAGAGTTAAGTTCTGTAGTCTTTCATTAAAACCTGCAGTCAGTTGGGTTGCGCGCTATCGCACAACCCAACGGCTTTTTCTATTTACTTCAGTGCTGAAACCAACTCATCCACACTTTTCTTCGCATCACCAAAAAGCATTTTAGAGTTTTCCTTAAAGAATAATGGGTTCTCAACACCTGCATAGCCTACCGCCATACTGCGTTTTGAAATAATTACTGTTCCGGCTTTCCAAACTTCGAGAACCGGCATGCCAGCAATAGGACTGCCTGGATCATCCATTGCCGACGGGTTAACCGTATCGTTAGCACCAATTACGACAACAACATCTGTATCCGGCAGATCGTCATTAATCTCATCCATTTCAAGAACAATGTCGTAGGGTACTTTGGCTTCCGCCAGCAGCACATTCATGTGCCCGGGCATTCTTCCTGCAACGGGGTGAATGGCGAAACGTACGTTGACACCGCGATCACGTAACAAGCGAGTAAGTTCCGAAACCGGATGCTGAGCATGTGCTACCGCCATACCGTAGCCTGGTACGATAACGACCGATTTTGCATCGCGTAATAATTCAGCGGTTTCGTCCGCATTAGTCGCTGTATGTTCACCGGTTTGTGCTGCAGCTCCTGATGACGATGCCTTAGGTGTTCCAAAGCCCCCCATAATCACAGAAAAGAACTTTCTGTTCATTGCCTTACACATTATGTAGCTTAAGATTGCACCGCTACTGCCTACAAGGGCGCCAGTTATAATGAGCAAATCATTAGACAACATAAATCCGGTTGCCGCGGCCGCCCATCCTGAATAGCTATTCAGCATAGAGATGACAACAGGCATATCTGCGCCACCAATTGCCATAACCATGTGTATGCCAAAAATCAGCGCTAACGCGGTCATGAATAAAAGTGGAGTCATACCTATAGAGGTATTTTCTGCTCCCAGGAATACATACCCTAGATAGATACAAGCAACACCGATTGCCGCATTAAACACGTGACGTCCTGGCAGCATTAACGGCTTACTACCTATAACGCCTTGTAGCTTTCCAAAGGCAATTACCGAACCAGTAAACGTTACCGCGCCGATTAAGATACCGATATAGACTTCTATATTATGGATGGTTTTTTCGGCACCTTGCAAAACCACACTGTGATCAAGATAACTTGCGAATCCCACCAATGTTGCGGCCAAGCCCACAAAACTATGTAGGATGGCAACCAGCTGTGGCATTGATGTCATCTCAACACGGTTGGCTAGAATAGCGCCAATTCCACCACCGACAACCATCAACACGATAAGCAATGTATAGGAACTAACATTGTCCGAGGCTACGGTAGCAATAATAGCGATTGCCATACCGATCATGCCAAACATGTTTCCGCGTCTAGAGGATTTTTGAGCGCTTAGCCCACCCAAGCTTAAAATAAAGCAAATACTCGCAGCAATATAGGCTGCAGTGATCATTCCAGCATTCATTTACTTCTACCTATCGACTGAACATTTTCAGCATGCGCTGAGTAACAAGAAAACCACCGCTTATATTTATCGTCGCGATTAGAATCGCCACTGCAGCTAAAACCCAGACTACGGTTTCGGAAGAATCAATCTGCAATAATGCGCCAATAACAATTATTCCACTTATCGCATTGGTTACACTCATTAATGGTGTATGCAGGGCAGGGGTAACCGCCCAAACGACTTGCCAGCCAACAAAACATGCAAGCACGAAGACAATGAAATGCGGCATAAACGAAGGCGGGGCTCCTGCGCCGACCCATAATATGGCTCCAAGACCTACCAACATACCAACGAGTGTTGTATACGGACTCGGTGCTTTTGCTGGAACCGCTTTTTCTACAGTTTGCGGGGCAGGCGTAGCTGCCGGCGCCGCTGAGAGTTTAACGGCAGGTGGTGGCCAGGTAACTTCGCCACTGTGTATCGACGTTGTGCCACGGATAACGGCATCATCCATATCAAAGACGATTTCGCCATTTTTCTCAGGCGTCAACTCTGTTAGCAAGTGACGAATATTACTCGAATATAACTGGCTAGCTTGGGTCGCTAGTCGACTGGTTAAATCCGAGTAGCCAATAATTTTCACATCGTTATGATCAACCACTTCGTCTTTTACAGTCAACTCGCAGTTTCCGCCTTGCTCCGCGGCAAGATCGACGACAACGCTACCCGGTTTCATGGATTCAACCATATCCTGCATAATAAGCTTTGGTGCAGGCCGACCGGGAATGAGGGCCGTGGTGATAATAATATCCACATCACGTGCTTGTTCCCTAAACAAGGCCATTTCGGCGGCAATAAACTCGTCGCTCATGGTTTTTGCGTAGCCGCCTTCGCCACTACCGTCTTCACTAAAATTTAGCTCAAGAAACTCGGCCCCCATACTCTCGACCTGCTCTCTAGCTTCCAGTCGCGTATCAAACGCACGCACAATCGCACCCATACCACTGGCAGCACCAATAGCGGCTAGACCGGCGACACCCGCGCCAATTACCATTACCTTAGCTGGCGGAACCTTACCTGCCGCTGTGATTTGCCCGGTAAAAAATCGTCCAAAATGCTGCGCGGCTTCTACTACGGCACGATAGCCCGCTATATTAGCCATCGAGCTTAGCGCGTCCAGCTTCTGTGCTCTGGATATGCGTGGCACGCTATCCATAGACAGCAGGTTTACACCTTTTCCAGCCAACTCTGCCATACGTTCCTGATTCTGCGCTGGCCAGAAAAAACAAATGAGTGTTTGTCCAATCCGTAAATGATCTGCCTCGTCATTTCCGTCAGCATCAATCAATGGGGCCCGAACCTTCAAAATCGCATCTGACGATGACCAAAGTTCATCGGCGTTTTCAACGATATTTGCACCGGCTGCCGCAAAAGCAGCATCGCTAAACTTAGCCGCTAACCCAGCGCCAGTTTCTACGGAAACGTCAAAACCTAGTTTTATTAAATGCGGAATAACATCGGGAGTGGTCGCAACACGACACTCGCCGGGGAATAATTCCTTCGGTATACCTAGCAACATGGAAAATAGCTCGTCGGGAAGGTTAAAAAAACTGAAATGCTCAGCAGAAATTGTTCATAAGAATACAATAATATTACAATTTCGCAAAGTATAGCGCCACGTAGCCATATCGACCATAAAATTTACTCAGCGGGGCATAAGTTTTACGGTTAGCTGTATATGTACAAACTGTAGAGCAAATCAGTAGGAAGAAACACCGGTTTGGTGTATGCTCCTTGCGCTTTTGCCACCTGTATATAGATTCTGGATTAATCGTGGAACAGTACAACACACTGAATCAAAAATTAGCCTCATTCGAAGAAAGAATCGGTTCTCTTAGGGGGTACCTTTGACTATGACACTAAGAAAGAGCGCTTGGAGGAAGTTTTACTCCAGCTAGAACAACCAAATATCTGGGATGATCCCGCTCATGCTCAGGAACTTGGTCAGGAAAGGGTTCGGCTGGAAGAAATAGTTGATGGACTGGACACCATGTCCACCGCCGTCATGGAATCCGCCGAATTGCTGGAAATGGTCCGCGAAGAGGAGGATCTCGAAACGGCAGAATCCTTGGAAGCAGACGTACGAGGTATTGAGGAGCAGCTTGAAAAGCTGGAATTCCGGCGTATGTTCTCCGGAGAAATGGATGCTGCAAACTGTTTTCTTGATATTCAATCGGGTTCCGGCGGCACAGAGGCGCAAGACTGGGCACAAATGCTGCTCCGAATGTACCTGCGATTTGCCGAGGATTTTGGCTTTAAAACAGAATTAATAGAAAAGTCTGATGGCGATGTCGCGGGCATAAAGAGCGCAACCATCAAGATGAGCGGTGAATATGCCTATGGTTATCTTAGAACAGAAACCGGTGTACATCGTTTGGTTCGAAAGTCGCCTTTTGATTCCGGAAATCGCCGGCATACGTCGTTTGCATCGGTTTATGTTTACCCTGAAATAGACGAAAGTATCGAAGTTGAAATAAATCCGGCCGATTTGCGCGTGGATACATATCGGGCCA
>CAJQKF010000114.1 GCA_905478855.1 uncultured Gammaproteobacteria bacterium | reverse complement strand
CTACTCATTGATGAAGCCGCTGGGTTTAGTCTGAATCAACTTGAACGGTTAGCAAAACGTTTTTCGCGTATTGTTTTTTCAACAACCGTTCACGGCTATGAGGGCAGTGGACGGGGTTTTTTGTTTCAGTTTGATAAAAGTCTGCGGGATCTTTCCCGTGGTGTTCGACACGCCACATTGGAAGCGCCGGTGCGATGGCCAGTGCGCGACCCGCTTGAGACTTTTACCAATAAACTGTTGCTGTTGGACTCAGAATCTATTCGAAGTAATGTAGATTATAGGCCAGATATCTCTGTCTTTTTCCGAACCGTTAGTCAGGAAGAACTATCAACGGATGAAGTGTTGTTAGAAAAATTGCATGGTTTGATGCAAGCCGCGCATTATCGGACGAGACCATCGGATTTACGACATATTATGGACGGCGATAAACTGGAAATAACCATAGCACTCGCTGGAACAACTTTAATTGGCGCATTGATCTGCGTGTTTGAGGGGGGATTCAATGAAAAATTAGCAGCCAGCGTATTGGCAGGATACTCACGACCTAGGGGGCATATTATTGCAGAAACATTGGCTGCGCATTTGGGAGAAAAAGACGGGCCGATGTTGTTGGGAAAACGAGTTATGCGTATTGCAGTTGCCCCCGACTGGCGCAGGCGATCAATCGGCTCTAGGCTTATAGAGTTCGCTGTAAAAGCGTCTGAAGTAGATTATGTGGCAAGTAGCTTTTCGATAGATGCGCAAATATGCACGTTCTGGGATTCTCTCGGGTTTGCGCCAATTCGGGTGGGTAATTTATACAACCGTACAAGCGGGTCCCGTTCCTTGACTGTGTTTCGGGCAAAAAGCGAGGCAGGAATAAAATTAGGAGAATCGGTTAGTGCGCGATTTACTCAATTGTTCTTACTTCGATTGCCCGGAGCGTTTAAGAATTTACGTTCGGATCACTGTTTGGGTATTGTGAAAATGATAAACCATAAACCCAGTGAACATGATTTTATGGTTGCAACTATGTTTGCAACCACGTCGCGTAATGTGGAATCTGCACTTCCTGAGTTGCAGAGTGTGTTGATAGGTTATTTGGGCGGTCAGGATGGACAGAATGAGAATTTACATACGCAATACCGTGTACTTATTCGACTTCTCCTGCAGCAATACAGTGAGACTGAGTGCGTTAATGAATTTTGTCTATCAGGTAAAAAGGAATTACACAAACGAGCAAGGCAAACGATTCTGGATATTATCGAGTCGTTACGGTTGACATAGATCTGAATGACTCGTATTTATAATTGGTAGTTGGTGTTTTACTATACGTCTATGATAGTTTGGTAGGTCGATAACGTGCTGTATCGGATAATGGCGTAGGCAGTCTCAATGGGGGTTAATGTTAACGAAACTATTAAAGTCGGTGCACAATACAATTTACTAGACGGCATTGAAGGCACTGATGCCTCAGCACTTTAGATTAATATGAATTTTTATCTGAAAGATTTGTAAAGTGTTTTTAGTTTATGGAGTATAAAAAAGGCCGGTTAAAGAACCGGCCTTTTTGTTGGTCAACGTGGAGTCATCACCCAAGAAGTGGTGCAATTACTAGACTAACAATAGCCATTACGTTTATAAGGATATTCATCGCTGGCCCGGAGGTGTCCTTAAATGGATCTCCGACGGTATCACCAACTACTGCAGCAGTATGAGCTGGAGAGCCTTTTCCACCGAGATTGCCGCGTTCAATGTATTTTTTGGCATTATCCCAAGCTCCGCCGGCATTCGCCATGGTTAGTGCGAGTAATACACAACCTAGCAATGCGCCACCGAGCATACCACCTAGCGCAGCTGGGCCTAATCCGAAGCCAACAACAGGTGGTGCCGCGACGGCAAGAACACCTGGTAAAATCATTTTACGAAGAGCAGCTTTTGTGGCGATATCAATACATGCGGCGTTATCTGGTTCTGCGTTACCTTCGAGTAAGCCAGGGATTTCGCGAAATTGCCTGCGAATTTCATGGATCATATCGAATGCTGCATCACCAACGGCTGTCATTGTAATACTACTGACAAGGAATGGAAAAATACCGCCAATGAACATTCCAACCAGAACGATAGGATTATTCAGAAGAAGTTCAAAATCCTCGACGTGATGAGCAACAGTTTCAATATAGGCGGAAATAATAGCGAGCGCTGCGAGAGCAGCTGCGCCGATTGCGAAGCCTTTGCCTATAGCGGCGGTTGTGTTGCCAAGTTCGTCTAATGAATCAGTTATTTTTCGAACATCTTCACCCAAACCTGCCATCTCAGCGATACCACCAGCGTTGTCTGCAACTGGCCCGTAAGCATCAATCGCCATAGTGATACCTACAGTGGCTAGCATACCAACTGCCGCTATACCAACACCGTATAGTCCTACAAGCTCTGTAGATGCCAGTATTATGATACAAATCATTAGTACTGGGACAACAACCGATTGCATGCCTATAGCAAGTCCGGAGATCATTACAGTTGCTGGACCGGTTTCACCGCTTTCAGCGATTTTTTTAACCGGTGGTCCTGCAGTGTAATATTCGGTAACTAGGCCAATAACTATACCGCCCACTGCGCCAATTAATACTGCCATCCAGACTTTATTACTGATTTCTGATAGGGAAACAACAAAATAAGCTGCGATAATAAAAAGGATACTTGCGCCAATTGTTCCAATCCTTAATGCAACTTCAGGTGATTTTGCCGCATTCATACGTACAAGTTGAATACCTACCAAAGAGCAGATAATTCCAGCAGAAGCGAGACCAAGTGGAAGGAACATTAATGATTCTTGGGCACCCAACAACGCAATCATGGCCGGTGATAATGTCGCTGCTATTGCTATAGTTGCAATGATTGAGCCACAGTAAGATTCAAAGATATCGGATCCCATACCGGCAACATCGCCAACATTATCGCCAACATTATCAGCTATAACACCGGGATTACGTGGATCATCTTCAGGAATACCTGCTTCAATCTTTCCTACGAGATCGGCACCGACATCTGCACTTTTAGTAAATATACCACCACCTACGCGTGAGAATAACGCAACAGTGGATGCACCCATACCGAATCCATGAATAACATGGGCGGTATGCGGGTCACCGCCGAATACCATATAAAGTACGCCCAGTCCAAGTAGCCCCATTGCTGCAACACAGAGTCCCATAATTGAACCACCATAAAAGGCGACGGTCAGTGCTTCTGCGGCTCCGTGTGTTTGGGCGGCGGTTGTTGTGCGCACATTTGCCTTAGTAGCGGTGTACATGCCAATGTAGCCGGCAAATGCGGAACAAAATGCGCCTACCACAAATGAAACTGCACTCATCCAACCGAGATCAGAAAAATAAATAAGAGCGCAACAGATTGCCGCGAAAATGAATAGATAGCTGTATTCACGTTTCATGAATACCATGGCACCTTGATGAATCTGGTCCCCAATACTTTCTACCTTGCCGTCTCCACCCGGGTAGCTTAGTACCTTACGATAGATGACAAATGCTGCGATCAGGCCGACGATGCCAAGCACAATCGGTATGTATAAAACAGAGCTCATGAACCCTCCTAGATTAATTAAAATAATGTAGCTATAAAAAAACCGAGGGGAGTATAGCAAATCGTGTGGCCTACACGATAAATACATTCTATTAAAATGTTTAACTTAAAAAGTAGTGATGTCGTTGTAAACTACGGCGAAATATCCACTAATAGCTAATTCTAGGGTCTAAGCGATTGATTTGTATTTAGAATTTAGTCGTTTTGATCCGTTTTTTTGTGTTTTCCAATTTACTATATTTAAATTATGATTCTTGATCGAGTGCCCACCGGATATCAAGTTCCGGATGATGTGAATGTCATTATCGAAATCCCGTTAAATGGCGAGCCAGTAAAATACGAGGTGGATAAAGACACTGGTGCGATGTTTGTAGATCGCTTTTTATCTACGTCAATGCGTTATCCATGTAACTATGGTTATATTCCTCATACGCTCTGTGGTGACGGAGATCCGGTCGATTTCCTTGTTATTAGTCCGTTACCGTTAATTCCGGGTTCGGTAGCTCGCTGCCGTCCGATAGGAATGTTGTCGATGGACGATGAGTCGGGAGAAGACGCTAAAATTATTGGTGTGCCAATCACTAAATTAACCAGTTTGTATCGGGGTATAAACGAATACTCGGATTTGCCGTCGGAAGTTCTAGATCAAATATCCCATTTCTTCGAGCATTATAAAGATTTGGAAAATGGCAAGTGGGTTCGAGTTCGCGGTTGGTTGGATGCAGATCATGCGAAGCAGGAAATTCTGAAAGGGATCGAACTAGCAAAATCTAGTTGAAGTTGTTTTGTTCCTTAAATTCCTTTTTAAAGCGTCCCAAATGGTATTTTTTGGGCTAATAAACGAGACGTTCACAAATGACAAATAAATATACGATAGCCGTAATACCGGGTGACGGTATTGGTAAGGAAGTTGTACCTGAAGGAATTAGGGTCCTAGAACGGGTTGCTTCGCGCTTCGATCTCCAATTTCAATGGCAAGAATACGACTGGAGTTGTGAAGCCTATACAAAAACTGGCCGTATGATGCCAGAGAATGGATTAGATGAAATTAGTGAATCAGATGCGATTTTTCTCGGTGCAGTAGGCTTTCCTGGAGTTCCCGACCATATTTCACTGTGGGGATTACTGATTCCCATCAGGCGCTCGTTTCGCCAATATATAAACCTCCGACCGGTTCGTTTAATGCCTGGCGTGCAGTCACCGTTATCTGCAGCATCCCCTGGTAGCATTGATTATTATGTCGTAAGAGAAAACAATGAGGGGGAGTATTCGGAAATTGGTGGTCGTTTATACCAAGGTACTGATGAAGAAGTGGTCATCCAGCAAAATGTATTTACCCGTAAAGGTGTTGATCGTGCATTGAAATTTGCCTTTGATTTGGCACAAAAGCGGGATCGTAGGAAAGTGACTTCTGCTACCAAATCAAACGGCATAATGCACAGCATGCCATTTTGGGATGAACGATTCGAATTGATGTCAAAAAAATACCCTGATGTAACGACCGACCAATTTCATGTGGATATTCTTGCGGCGCATTTTGTACAACATCCGGACTGGTTTGATGTGGTGGTTGCCTCGAATTTATTTGGCGACATATTATCCGATTTAGGCCCGGCGACGACCGGAACAATTGGTATTGCACCGTCTGCAAACCTGAATCCTGAACGAGAATACCCGTCGATGTTTGAACCCGTTCACGGTTCTGCGCCTGACATTTTTGGTAAGGGAATAGCGAACCCAATAGGTCAGATATGGTCAGCCGCTATGATGTTGGATCATTTGGGAGAGAATGCTGCATCAACAGCGATAATGAAAGGAATTGAAGCGGTATTGGCTGAAGGGCCACGTACTCCGGACCTTGGCGGAAATGCAACAACTTCGGAATTAGGTTTGGCAATCGCTGAGATGATTTGAACCTAGGCGACCGATGTTAAGATGAGGATGCTTTCTGAATGACCAGTTCGCGCGTTGTAATTTCAGTAAATTAAGTTGCTGAAATTCGTCGTAAGACCGCATGACAGCTTCAAAGATATTTATCTAAAGAGATAAAGAGGAAATGTACGTGCGCTTTATGAACAATTTATTGCGTCTCGTCCGAGTGGGCTAGTATTCTATTCAACGTTGCTAATATGTTGTTGGGGTCTGCATAATAATGACTTTGATTCTTCGGCTGTCATTTAGTTACCAGCTTTAGTCGTCAATTTAATTCGACACCGTCTTTCAAGATTATTATTGGTTACCCAGGATTGATCAAGAATCATACAACAATCGGTTTATTTATCTTTTCGCAGTAAAAAGCTATGACGGTGAGTTAACTCGCATCACATCTTTTTGGGGGCCTTGTGTTTGGTGCGAAAAACTTGGTAATAATGTGCAGATAGCGGGATTCAAAAATACTAGTATGATGGGACTAGCTACCGATAGGTTCGAATAAAAAGTTTTTGTTAGCCTGTAAAGTGAATCATAAGTGATAAATACTATCATTGAGAAAAACAGTATGGTTTTACAACGAGTATGAAATTGTGGTGAAAAAAGTGAGCGAAGGAGATGGCGAGGAACTTTTGAATGCAGGATGGACGTTTGGAGGTGATACGGCCAAAAGTTTTAGCAGTCATGTCAGAAGCTCAGTTCCTTTTTATGAAGCAGGTCACGACTTAACGATAAAATTCAGTGACTATTTTGTTAGCGACGACTCTTATGTTTACGAGATTGGAAGTTCTACCGGTACGCTGGTGCGTCAGTTGGCCAAGAAGCATAAGCATCGACAGGCGAAATTTATCGGTATCGATTCAGAAGAGGCAATGACTCATCAAGCAGAATCTGAAACTGAATCGCTTCTGCCTAATCTTGAGTTTTCCACAGCGGATGTTCTTGAGTATGAATTTAAACCCAGCGATTTAATGGTTTCCTACTATGTAATCCAATTTATTTCTCCCAGTGCTCGTCAACTAGTGATCGATAAGATTTACCAAAACCTAAATTGGGGTGGTGGTTTTATCTGGTTCGAAAAAGTACGCGCACCGGATGCCCGGTTCCAAGATTACGTGACCGGTCTTTACAACGATTACAAACTGGAAAATAACTTTACACCCGATGAAATACTGGCAAAAACGCGTAGTTTAAAAAAAGTTCTGGAGCCTTTTTCTACCGCGGGTAATTTTGGATTATTAGAACGTGCAGGCTTTGTGGATTTTATGCCGATTATGAAGTATTTGTGTTTCGAAGGTTATATTGCGATTAAATGAGATTTGTGATTGTACCTACCGCCTCTTGCTTGGTGATATCCAGATTATCACTTTGGTTTTTTTTTGGCGCGTTTTGCCCGGGGGTGGCTGCGATCGTAGACAGCCGCTAGGTGCTGGTAGTCTAGATGGGTATAAATTTGAGTCGTTGAGATATCTGCGTGGCCAAGCAACTCTTGAACGGCTCGTAGATTTCCACTGGACTCCAGCATATGGCTGGCAAATGAATGGCGGAGCATATGCGGCGAGACATGTTTGTTGAGACCTTGACGCAATGATAGTAATTCAATGCGTTTTTGAATGCTTCGAACGGCTAGACGTTTACCTCGTGCTGAAACGAAGAGTGATTTTTCGTGTGGATGGGCTAGGTGTTCTCTATAAATTAGCCATTTTTTGATGGCCTCCAAGGCCTGTGCTCCTACAGGGAGATGCCGAGTTTTGTTGCCCTTTCCAACGACGATGGCGATAGCCTCTGTGAGATCGATGGAATCTATATTTAGGGCGACTAGTTCGGAAACGCGGAGACCACTGGAGTAAAATAATTCAACACATGCTCTATCACGAAAATCTATTGGTTCGTTAGTTTCAACATTAACCAGCGAGACTGCTTCGTCGGTGTTTAACGTTACCGGAAGCCTTTTATGCGACTTCGGTGCTCGTAGACCGTCAAAAGGGTTTTTGTCTATCCGCTCTTCTCGGCCTAAATATCGGAAAAAAGTGCGTGCCGCAGATAACGTTCGCTGTATCGATCGTCCTGATCGTCCTGATTGGTGTAATTTTGACGGAAATCCACGTGCCATATGAAAATCAATATCGGACCATTGTGTAATGTTCAACTTATCGCAAAACTCAGTCAATGATTCAAGATCGCGCTGATAGGCTTTTACCGTGTTTTCAGATAATCCGCGTTCAGAAACTAAATGAATAAAAAATTCATTAATATCTATTTGCAAAGGTTCTCGCAAAGCAGCTATCCGCTTAGTCGAGTAAGCGTGGTGTTAAGTAAACGCTGCAACTGATCGAGATAGCGAGTGCCTGAATTGTTAGCGTATCGCTTATGATCTGACGAGCCAAATACGATTACGCCTAAATCAGAATAACGCAATGGTATAGCCGCTACCGATTTTATTGCGTTACTGTCCGATCGAAAAATTTTCCTAAGGGTTGATTCGGGTAACTTAGTAGTACAGGTGCAGCTATCGGCATCACCCAGCAATCCTAATAATGACTTGTCGACATCCAGCATGACGGCGAGGAACTCCGGGTTAAAGTTTTCACGAAGCCAATCGGATAGTTTGCGGGATAGATATTCGAGTTCTTTAACACTCAATAACTGAACAGAAAACTGATCGATACCCTGTATTAGTTTTTCGTTATTTCGAGCGTTTTTGATAAGTTCACTTAATTGCCGTTGGGAATCTTCTTGTTGCTCGCGCATTATAATAACTTTGCGTTCAAGAAGAGATACAGCTTGGCCGCTTTGGGGGTGCGGGACAACCAGTTGTGAAAGCAAGGATGGATGTCTCTCAAAAAAATCAGGATTCTGACGTAAATAGTTGGCAAAATCTTGCTCGGTTATTTCCACAGGCATAGTCTCGGAAGCATTGTCGCTGGAAGTCATTTTATTTGATTAAGTTTGAAGAATTAGGGTTAAGTTGACCATCGAAGACATGTTGAGCATCTCCGCATAGATAGACCGGAGTTCCAACACCATTCCATCTTACTTCCAGTGAACCACCAGGGAGGCTAACGTTTACATTCGAGTCCAAGAATCCGCGTAAATTACCGCTTACAACTGCAGCACATGCGCCGCTTCCGCACGCAAGCGTTTCGCCAACTCCACGTTCAAACACGCGTAGTTGAATAGATGCAGAGTCATCCACTTGAAGAAATCCCACATTGGTGCGTTCTGGAAATGATGGGTGGTGCTCGATCGTTTTACCTATGTGGTCGACGTCTATATTACGTACATCCTCCACAAGTGTTACCGCGTGGGGATTACCCATTGAAATTATACCAAATTCCAGCGAATACTCATCGATACATAGTGTTTGTATGTGATCAGACGTCGATCCTATAAACGGTATGGCACTATGTTCCAACACAGGCTCACCCATATTTACCGTTATTCTTTGGTTGCTTTCAAATTCCAAAACCATATATGTGTTCAGTGTTGATACCGGGATGCGTTGTTTGGTCGTTAATCCCTGGTCTAAAAGAAATCGAGCGAAACATCGTGCGCCATTACCGCATTGGGCGGATTCACTGCCATCAGCATTGAAAATCCGAAAGCGAAAGTCCGTTTCTTCATCAACTGGTGCTTCGGCTACAAGTATTTGGTCGCAGCCAATTCCAAACTTCCTATCTGAAATATATCGAGCTAAATCTCGAGTAATCCAAATATCGTTTCTCACTCCATCAATCATGACAAAATCATTGCCAAGAGAGTGCATTTTCGAAAATGGTATGGGGTGATGCATTTCAAAGTATTCTTTCTGGTGACATAGTGATGTTAATAAGTAGAGTCAACTTGTTAACAGTATACCGAATCATGATTGAATTACGTAATCAGTATTAGTCGTTCGCTGTGTGAGCATAACTATAAGCCCAAGTTACGGATATTAATCTACCGCAGAGTGCATATTGTGTACTCTGCGGTAGGTGCAATAAAAGTTCTGCTATTCCGATTCCGTTACGTGATACTTTAACCAATTATGCTCAGGATCTCCGATTGCTAGGAACCATGGGTTTAGTAGTGTGTCCGGTTTGTTGTATCGAACAACATCCCCGTTCGGAGTTAACATAGCACCGCCGGCTTCGTCCAGTACACAATGTGCTGCTGCGGTATCCCATTCAGATGTTAGACCTAGACGTGGATAAATATCCGCTACACCTTCTGCAACCAAACAAATTTTAAGCGCACTTCCCATGCTTGTTGTATTTACGACTGGCCAATCGAGTTCCATGGCATTCTTGAATTTTTCCACCGCGACTCCCGCATGTGAACGGCTTGCTACAAGTGTCGCAGTTTCATTATTAACCTTAGAGCAGCATATTTTGCGGGTTCCGTTGGAGTCGCGCCTAAATGCTCCGTTTCCGCGTCTTGCAAAGTGGGTGACACCCTGTGCAGGAGTATTTACTACACCTAAAACTGGCTGGGTACCCTCGATTAACGCAATATTTACAGTGAACTCACCGTTTTTGTTGATGAATTCTTTTGTGCCATCTAGAGGATCCACCAACCAGAAACGCTGCCAACTGAGTCGCTGCTCTTTTTCTTTATCCAATGACTCTTCTGAGAGTATCGGGCAGTCCGGAATCAAGTTTTTCAAGTGAGAACAGATAACATCATGGGCGGCCTGATCTGCAACTGTTACCGGTGAACCGTCGGATTTGTCATGAACTTTAAATTCCTGGGCATAAATTTCCAGTATTTTATCTGCTGCCTTTTCGGCGATTTTAATTACATTTTCTACTAACGTATCGTCTAACATATTAATTTGTCCTTTGGATGTACTTAAATCCACGTTTGTGTTCAGGGTACGTAAAGGGATAAAGGATCGACCATTACAAATAAAGCGTCATTTTAGTCGGTGTTTTAGCATGTTTAAGTATATACTTTGGCCACACAAATCGTGAGTCAATTCTCATCTTAAATTTTACGTGTGATACAAATTAACGTAATTATTTGCCTGAGTTTTAATTACGTTAATGCGCTATATGGTCTACAAGATTAAAATCTTTACCGGCCCAAGATCCTAAAAAGGGTTAACAAATGCTAAGATTGATCTGCCATCGTTACCCCTTTCATTAACTTCGGTTATATTCGAAGTAGAAAGCATTTTTTAATTTTATCTGGACCATCTCTCTCTATACCATGACATTCCTTCATCTTAAGGATATCGAATTCTCATTTCCGGGAAAAAAACTCTTTGAAGAACTCGATTTATCGGTTTGGAAAGGTCAGATTACGGTGATCATGGGACCGAGTGGCTGCGGAAAATCATCCTTATTGTCCATGATTGGAGGGCGGCTAGTGCCATCTGCAGGTAGCATAGAATTTGATGGCGAATTGGTCAAACCGGCAGACAAGAAAAAGTTGTATTGCCAACGACGAAAAATGGGCATGCTTTTCCAATCTAGTGCGTTACTAACGGATCTGTCTGTTTTTGAGAATGTGGCATTTCCGGTAAGAGAACATACAGATCTGCCAGAGGATATTATTCGTCTTATTGTCTTAATTAAACTTGAGATGGTAGGGCTGCGCGGAGCTGCAAACCTAATGCCTTCAGAACTATCAGGTGGAATGGCGCGGCGTGTGGCTCTTGCTCGAGCGATAGCGCTCGATCCGGATTTAGTTATGTACGATGAACCATTTACCGGTCTTGATCCGATTTCGATGGGGGTGATCGTAAAGTTGATACGAGAATTAAATGATGCGCTGAACTTGACCTCAATTGTAGTGACTCATGATATTGTCGAGGGCTGTAGTATTGCCGATTATATCTATATTGTTGGCAATCGGAATCTCATAGGACATGGCACGGTTGAGCAATTGACCGATAGCAACGACCCCTTAGTAAAGCAGTTTATGGCAGGCCTGCCAGATGGCCCAGTTGCGTACCATTATCCGGCTAGCCCATTCGAAAATGAGCTGAGTCGATCGTGAATTGGACCGGTTTTATATTTGTTGCGTCAATTGGTAGATGGGCTATAGAGCTTACCCATGGACTTGGTCGTGCCGGTCTTTTCCTTGGGGAAGTGTTTCTTCAATTTGATGTTCTTTTTCGCCGACCACGCCTTTTAATTCAGCAACTTTATTCAGTTGGAGTGTTGACGGTCCTGATTATCATTTTGTCTGGATTTTTTGTCGGCATGGTTTTGGGTTTACAAGGTTACAATACATTGGTGGGCTTTGGGGCGGAATCGTCTCTTGGTCTTGCTGTCGCTAAACTGCTTACACGGGAGTTAGGACCGGTTTTAACAGCTTTGCTTTTTACCGGACGAGCAGGCTCAGCTCTCACAGCGGAAATTGGACTGATGAAAGCCACGGAACAGATAGCTGCGCTAGAGATGATGGCGGTGAATCCGGTTCGGAGAATTATTGCGAGTCGTTTTTTTGCTGCGGTTCTATCAGTTCCGTTATTGACGGCGATGTTTTGCGTAGTCGGTGTGTTTGGCGGACATCTGGTTGGTGTGGAGATGCTTGGCGTTGATAACGGTGTATTTTGGTCGTCAATGCAGCAAGGTGTTGATCTGTACGACGATATTTTTGGAGGGTTAATTAAGAGTTTGGTGTTCGGCTTCTTTATCGGATGGATAGCGCTTAATCAGGGTTACTTTTGTCAACCAAACTCAGCAGGAATAAGTCGTGCTACAACGGCAACCGTGGTAACCAGTTCGCTTGCTGTATTTAGCCTAAACTACTGTCTAACGGCGCTAATGTTTAGCGCGTGATGTGGAAGAAAATATGAAAACAAAACTATCCGAACTATTCGTTGGTGTTTTTTTACTTGCGGGTGTTGTCTCGGTGGCCTTTTTAGCTATGAATGTTGGAAATTTAGATTCTGAGAGTAGCGGTGAGAGCTATCGTGTTAGCGCTTCTTTCGATAATATTGGTGGACTAAATGCAAAATCTCCGGTTACATTGGCGGGCGTGAGAATTGGCAGGGTGACTTCTATTCAGGTAGATCGCGACAGGTTTAATGCTGTTGTCAACATGACTATAAGCAGTGCATACAATAATCTGCCTCTGGATACTAGTGCATCAATTCTTACATCTGGACTTTTAGGATCGCAGTATATCGGACTGGACCCTGGTGGCGATATTGAAGTGTTGCAAGAAGGTAGCGTTATTGATATCACCCAATCTGCCATTGTTCTTGAAAATCTGATCAGCAAGTTTTTGTTTAGCCAGGCGGAGAAATAGGCATGAAACAATTAAAAGCGTTATTGTTCGTAATAAGCGTAATCATAGCCCCTTGTGCACTTCAGGCGAGTGAGGCTGTGCCCCATGAAATTATTGAAACAGCCGTTAATGAACTCTTGTCTGAATTTGAAATTCGACGGAATGAATTAGCTCAGGATGAAGCTAAATTGTTTCAACTCGTCGAAAGTGTTGTGGTCCCGCGCTTTGATGTTCCCATTATCGCTCGCTTAGTGCTCGCAAAGCACTGGCGCACGGCAACGGATAAGCAGCGAAGGGCATTTACTGATCAGTTTAAAACACTTCTGATTCGCACATATGCTAAGGCACTTTTTAAATACACTGGAAATGAGCAAATGCTTGTTACTCCGAGTTCGGTTAAGCCTGAAGATAAGAAAACACGTGTGCGTACCGAGGTGATTTTGCCGGGCACCTCGGCAATTGAGGTGACTTATGCGTTACTTAAAAACGCCGAAGAACAGTGGAAAATTTATGATATGACTATTGATGGTATAAGTCTGGTTAAAAATTACCGTGTCTCCTATGGCGATGCGGTGGCTCAGAAAGGACTTGATATGTTAATCGTAGAAATGACTGCAAAAAATAGTCAACCGGAACCTAAAGAGTGATTGACGGAATTGTTAGCGCTGATGGCACGAGACTAATACTTTCCGGTAGTCTAAATTTTGATACGACTTCGATATTGGTAAAACAACTCGTGGATTTACCACTTTTGTCGGTTAAAACTGTCGACTTACAAAAGCTAGAGCGAGTTGATACGGCGGGTGTTGCGTGTTTAGTTTGGCTAGCGACAAAAAAGATTAAGCATTCTCCCCTCGAAATGGATTATTGTTCTGATAAATTGGCAAAACTGTTAGAAGTTACCGCCGTTCGTTCGTTTTTTCGTATAAAATCCTAGGACAGATACGATAATCTCTTTTGGTGCAAGCATTTCTCTATTTTAGGGTAATGAATTTGTGATTTGGATGCTCGTGTAATTCAGTTATGAGGCTTCAATGGTTGTTAGGAGTGTTGGGGTCTTCTTCATTAAAGGTATATAAATGGTTACTCCTGAGAATATTAAAGTCTGGATTGAAGAGAATCTAGCGAATAGTACGGTTGAAATTGATGGGGATGGACACCATTTTAATGCTGTGATTGTTTGCCCAGATTTTGCCGGTAAGAATCGAATTCAGCAACACCAAATGGTTTACGGCGCTTTGGGTGACCGAATGAAAGCCGAAATCCATGCACTTTCAATGAAAACATTAACTCCCGAACAACGGGATCAGTCAGAGGCGTAAGGCATATGAATATTACTGAGCAAATTAAAGAACTTGTCGAAACTAACGATGTCGTTCTTTTTATGAAGGGTTCGCCCGACTTCCCGCAATGCGGTTTTTCAGGACGTGCGACCCAAATTCTGCGCTCTTGTGGTGCACGTTTTGCGTCTGTTGACGTATTGCAGAATCAGGATATTCGCGAGGGTATTAAGCAATATTCCAGTTGGCCAACGATCCCTCAGCTGTATGTAAAAGGAGAATTTGTCGGTGGAAGCGACATTTTGATGGAAATGTATGAAAATGGCGAGCTTCAGGAAACATTGCAGTCATCTGAAAAAGTAGACAATTAATATTTACAATTAACCCGGAACATTCGTGGATAAATTAATTATTTCAGGTGGACGCCGATTAAAGGGCGAAGTTCGTATCTCTGGTGCGAAAAATGCCGCACTTCCAGTGCTCATCGCATCTTTATTGACCGCAGACCCAGTGCGGATCTGTAATGTTCCGCATCTACACGATATAACCACCACGTTGGAGCTCTTAGGCCAACTAGGTGTGCAATTGGAAATAGATGAAAAACTTTCTACGACCGCTGACGCGAGCCAGGTTAACTGTTTGACCGCGCCTTACGGCTTGGTTAAAACGATGCGTGCTTCGATTTTGGTGCTCGGTCCGTTGTTAGCACGTTTTGGCGAGGCGAAGGTATCATTGCCAGGTGGCTGCGCAATAGGATCCCGCCCAGTAAACTTGCATATAAAGGGATTTGAGGCTATGGGTGCCAAAGTTGATATTGAAGGTGGGTACATCAATGCTACATGTGACAGGCTAAAAGGTGCCCGAATATTCATGGATATGATTTCTGTAACCGGCACAGAAAACATTATGATGGCGGCAACAATTGCTGACGGTCCAACCGTTATAGAGAATGCAGCGCGTGAACCAGAAGTGGTAGATTTGGCTCAGTGCCTGATTGCTATGGGCGCCAATATAGAAGGTGCCGGTACTGATGAGATTACCATTCATGGCGTCGAAAAACTGCACGGTGCGACTCATACGGTTATTCCTGACCGAATTGAGGCCGGCACCTATTTGGTTGCGGCCGCCGCTACTGGTGGATCCGTAAAATTGCAAAATGTTAGATCGTCTTCGTTAGAGGCTGTGCTTGATAAGTTGCGTGAAGCCGGTGCGATAATAACTGTTGGTGAAGACAGTATTTTTCTGGATATGCAAGGCCGTCGACCCAAATCTGTCAATATTCGTACAGCACCTTTTCCAGCGTTTCCAACCGACATGCAGGCGCAGTTTGTTATGCTAAACTCGATTGCCGAGGGCGTGGCAACGGTTACCGAAACTATCTTTGAAAATAGATATATGCACGTTCATGAATTACAGCGAATGGGTGCAGATATTGAACTGGAGAGCAACACAGCAGTGGTTCGTGGCGTCGAACAGCTCACCGGTGCTCCAGTAATGGCAACAGATCTAAGAGCTTCCGCATGCCTTGTATTGGCTGGTCTGGTTGCGACCGGAGAAACGGTCATTGATCGCATTTATCATATTGACCGCGGTTATGACTGTATTGAAGAGAAGATGTCGCAGTTGGGTGCGCAGATTCGAAGAGTGCCCGGTCATATTTATGAGCGCCAAGCTGTACTAGCTTAGGCGGGGATAGTTAGCCGATTATTTTATGCTTACTATTGCACTTTCTAAAGGGCGTATCCTTGATGATACGCTACCATTGTTTGAGCGTTTTGGCGTTTTCCCTATGGAAAACCCGTCAAAAAGTAGACGGCTGATTATTGAATCAAATAAACCTGATATACGATTTTTGATCATCCGCGCGTCGGATGTTGCAACTTACGTTCAGTTTGGCGCTGCCGATGCGGGTGTCGTTGGCAAGGACTTACTGCTAGAGCATGGCGGTGATGGCATGTACGAAACGCTAGATTTAAATATCGCCCGCTGTCGCATGGTTGTGGCTGAGCCTGAAACAGCTTCCGCAACTAGCCAAGCCGCTTCCGTTGCCCGACTGCGAATAGCAACCAAATATCCTAATATTACGCAAAAACATTTTGCCGCTAAGGGCATACAAACCGAGATCATCAAACTCTACGGTTCTATGGAGTTAGCACCATTGGTAGGACTTGCTGATTCAATTGTTGATTTGGTTGATACGGGTAATACAATGTCGGCCAACGGCTTGAAGGAAGTCGAAACCATAGCTGATATTAGTTCTCGGTTCGTTGTGAATAGAGCCTCAATGAAATTAAAAAGACAGGCGTTATCGATTGTTATTGATCGAATGAGAGAATCTTTAAAGGGCTCGGAACATTGACCGCTAATGATGAATCTGTGATGCGTCGGTTAAATTCTTCCGATGTTGAATTCAGTGAGGTGTTGCGTGCTTTATTGGATAGGGATGAAAGCGAGCATCAGCAGACCGAAGACTCTGTGCGTGAAATTATAACAAGCGTGCGGAAGCAGGGTGATCGCGCATTAATTGAGCTCACGAATCGATTTGATAGAAGGGCAATAGTAAACGCAGAAGAGCTGGTTATAACCTCGGAGCAAATGGGTGCTTATATTGGTCTCATAGAGGATGATCAACGCGCTGCTATTCAGGTGGCCGCTGACCGTATACGTGAGTTTCATGAGCATCAAAGGGAATCATCATGGTCATATAAGGACTCCTATGGTAGTAATTTGGGGCAAATCGTTACGCCCATAAATAAAGTGGGGGTTTACGTGCCTGGTGGAAAAGCGGCTTATCCTTCTTCAGTCTTAATGAACATTATTCCAGCTAAAGTTGCCGGCTGTGGCGACATCACTATGGTGGTTCCGGCTCCGGATGGAGTGGTTAACTCGATGGTTATAGCGGCAGCAGCAGTTGCGGGGGCAGACCGGATATTTACTATCGGTGGTGCTCAAGCTGTAGCAGCTTTAGCTTATGGAACTCAATCTATTTCAGCTGTTGATAAAATTGTAGGCCCCGGTAATATCTTCGTCGCAACAGCCAAACGACAAGTGTTTGGAAAGGTCGGAATCGACATGGTAGCAGGCCCTTCGGAAGTGCTTATAATCGCCGACGAAACGGCGAACCCAGAATGGATTGCAATGGATCTATTTGCTCAGGCGGAACATGATGAGATGGCTCAATCGATATTGATTTCGCCAAGTAAAACATTGATTGATGCCGTCGAAAAAGAAATTTTGGAAACGCTTCCATCTATGCAACGGCGATCAATAATCGCTGGATCGCTAAGGGGTAATGGGGCGTTGATCAAGGTTCGTGATATGCAGGAAGCTGCGGATATTTCAAATCTAGTTGCACCGGAGCATCTCGAACTGCAAGTTGCCGATACGGAGACTTTACTGCCATTAATACATCATGCTGGTGCAATATTCTCAGGTTATTTTAGTGCAGAATCTCTCGGCGACTATTGCCTTGGACCTAATCATGTATTACCTACTGCTGGCACGGCTCGATTTAGTTCTCCGCTCGGCGTTTATGACTTTCAGAAGCGTTCAAGCATTATCAATTGTTCCCGGCTGGGTGCGAAGACACTCGCAAAAACAGCTTCTTGCTTAGCTAGGTCTGAGCAACTTGAAGCCCATGCAAGATCTGCAGAACTGCGACAGTAAAAACCGTATTTGTCCAAAATTTTGAGTTCTTCGTTTAGATCTATTGTTTATTATTGGAAAATTTATTTTTATAAAACACGGTATTAAAGATATGACAGCTCGAATCGCAAGTGTCCAACGGGATACAAAGGAGACCCAGATAGGTGTGACGGCCAATTTAGATGGAACCGGCATCGGTGTGTTTAATACTGGCGTGCCTTTTCTTGAGCATATGCTGGATCAGATTTGTCGTCACGGCTTAATTGATCTGCAGGTCATAGCAAATGGTGATCTACTGATTGACGATCATCATACGGTCGAAGATGTTGGAATTACCTTTGGTCAGGCGGTACATAAGGCGATCGGGGATAAAAAGGGCATCTATCGATATGGAAGCGCCTATGTTCCATTAGATGAGGCGTTAAGTCGAGTTGTGCTCGATTTCTCTGGACGGCCGATGCTTACCTATAATGTCGATTATCCCAGGGCCCGAATTGGCCAATTTGATGTTGATCTTCTTCGTGAGTTTTTTCAGGGGTTCTGCAACCATGCGTTAGTGACCTTGCATATTGATAATCTTCGCGGAACGAATGCTCATCATGTCGCTGAAACTGTATTTAAAGCATTCGGTCGGGCAATACGATCTGCCGTTGATTTTGATGCTCGTATGAAGGGTATCATTCCGTCGACTAAAGGAACTTTATGATGCAGAAAGTTGTCATTGTCGATGTTGGATCCGGCAATCTATTTTCTGTAAAAAATGCTATTCGAACGGCATCGCCGGATGTCGAGGTGGTTGTTAGTCGTAGTATTGATGTAATCCAAAACGCCGATAAGCTCGTTTTGCCCGGGCAAGGTGCCATGGGCAGCTGGTTGAGCGGTATGAACGAAAACGGGTTAATGCAACCGCTACTCGCCGCAACTCAACATATCCCAACATTAGGAATATGTCTTGGTATGCAGGTTATGATGGATTTTAGTGAAGAGGACGGCGGAATTAAAGGACTTGGCTTTTTCCCCGGATCTGTTACTCGTTTCCATTTGTCCGAACCTTTAGGCATCCATTCTATGAAAATTCCACACATGGGATGGAATAGGGTGGCTCAGCGTGTAGATCATCCATTATGGTTTAAGATTGATGACGGAAAACGCTTCTATTTTGTGCATAGCTATTATGTTAAGGCGGATTTGTCTCATCAAAGTGTAGGGGAAACCAATTACATTGAGAAGTTCTGCAGTGCTATAGCCAGAGATAACCTTTTCGCGGTGCAGTTTCATCCTGAAAAAAGCCAGCAACAAGGCCTTCAATTGTTACGGAATTTTGTCAATTGGGACGGAACACCGTGACATCTACACATTAATTTTTGATTTTTACCGAGTATTAAGCAATGTTACTTATTCCTGCTATTGATATCAAAGACAGCAAGTGCGTGCGACTGAAGCAGGGTCGTATGGAAGATTCGACCATTTTTGCCGAAGACCCGGTTGCGGTGGCTGATTCGTGGGTAGAGCAAGGAGCAAGGCGCATTCATATTGTAGATCTGGATGGTGCGATGTCTGGAGAGCCGATCAATTGGCGAATTGTGCGTGATATTGCCAGAAATCATCCTGATATTCCTGTGCAAATCGGTGGCGGTATTCGTGATAAAGAAACGATTGAGAAATATCTCGAAACAGGTGCCAAGTACGTAATAATTGGCACAAAAGCGGTAAATGAACCGCATTTCGTAAGTGATATTTGTGCTGAGTTTTCGGGACACATTATTGTTGGTCTGGATGCTAAAAATGGCCTGGTAGCAACTGATGGATGGTCGAAATTGTCCAAGCACGATGTTATTGACTTAGCACTTCATTTCGAAAATGATGGAGTTGAGGCGACTATTTATACCGATATTGATCGAGATGGCATGATGAGTGGCGTAAGTATTGAATCAACAGCCCGACTTGCGAATGCTATTCATATTCCGGTAATCGCGTCAGGCGGTGTGACGAATCTCGATGATATTCGTAACGTGTGTGAAATATCTGAAACCGGCGTTACCGGAGTGATTGCGGGACGTTCCCTATATGAAGGTACTCTGGATCTAAAAGAAGCGCAAAATCTAGCTGATTCATTATCAGTGCCTGTTTTGGGGGAGTAATGTCAAGTGCTTGCTAAACGAATTATCCCTTGTTTGGATGTCGACGCCGGTAGAGTTGTGAAAGGCGTCAATTTTGTGGGAATTCGAGATGCCGGGGATCCCGTTGAAGTGGCTTGTCGCTATAATGATGAAGGTGCGGATGAAATTACGATTCTCGATATAACTGCCAGTTCCGATGATCGAAATACTATTGTTGACGTAATCGAAGATGTTGCATCGAATGTATTTATTCCATTAACTGTCGGTGGAGGAATACGCGAGTTAAATGATATTAAACGCGTTCTTGATGCAGGCGCTGACAAAGTATCAATAAATACGGCTGCGGTTTTTCGCCCTGAATTTGTGCGTGAGGCGAGTATTTATTACGGTAGTCAGTGTATTGTTGTTGCTATCGATGCAAAACGTGTTGTAACCGCTACCGGGTCAGACTGGGAAATTTTTACCCATGGTGGAAGGCGTTCTACCGGAATAGATGCGGTTGATTGGGCGCAGCAGATGACGGAGTTTGGTGCAGGCGAACTATTGGTAACCAGTATGGATCGAGATGGTTGTCGGGAGGGGTTTGATAATGAACTTAATGCAATAATATCTGCTTCGGTAGCAGTGCCTGTCATTGCGTCAGGCGGTGTGGGTAATTTAGATCATTTGGCCGATGGTGTGATTTATGGACGCGCCGATGCGGTTCTGGCGGCCAGTATTTTTCATTTTGGAGAATATACTATTGGCGAAGCAAAGCAGCATATGCAAACACGTGGTATTGAGGTAAATTTATGAATTCTGATCAATTCACCCTTGGGTGCTTGGATTCGATAATATCATCCCGAAAGACGCAAAATGGGGATCTTTCGTATGTGGCATCATTGTTGGGAAACGATGATACTAAAGCGTTAAAAAAAATTGGAGAAGAGGCCACAGAGCTGGTAATTGCTTTAAAGAATGAGAATCGTTTAGAGATTGTAGGTGAGGCGGCCGATCTCTGGTTTCATACTTTAGTAGCGCTAGCACGTCATGATTGCGACTCAACTGATATTTTAGGTGAGTTGGAGCGTCGTTTCGGAGTCTCTGGTCATATTGAAAAAGCCTCAAGAACCTAGTTTTATTCGAATTTGGTAAATAAGTTAGTTTATACGCCGTCTTTCGGCTTAGAATACCGGCACGGAAAATCTCGGCGGATACATTGTTGAGTAGAAAGTATGTAGAATCAATGTTCTTCCTAAAAGTTTTAATTATCTTGATCGATTGATCAACTGGAGCAAATAAGATGGGTTTTGGTGGTATTAGTATTTGGCAACTACTTATCGTTTTGGTGATAGTAGTATTGATTTTTGGTACGAAGAAATTACGCGGAATGGGGGGGGATCTTGGGTCAGCGGTTAAGAGTTTTAAAAAGGCTGTAATAGAGGAACCTAAAGAGGGTGAGGCAAAAGATGAGGTGGATAACGCGGAAGTAACAACAGGCGAAGTGCTTGAAGACAATGCCTTGTCAGAAGATAAACCTGAAGACTCTGATAAGAAAAACGCTTGATATTTTATGAATAGTAATACCTCTGTGTTCGGGATACGAAGTGTTTGATATTGGTTTTTGGGAAATGAGCCTGATAGCGCTTATAGCGTTGATGGTGTTGGGGCCTGAGCGCTTACCTTCGGCTGCGCGAACCGTAGGTCTGTGGGTCGGTCGTGCACGTCGAATGGTTGCTGACGTTAAATCCGACATTAACCGGGAAATCAAGGATGGCGAGCTGAAAGAACTAGAAGCTTTGAAGAAGTCAGTGCAGAAGACCAGTGAAGAGTTTACATCGTCAGTGTCTTCGGCTGCCGACTCCGCACAACGGGAAGCGGAAAAGTTAGATCCGAAAAACGTGGTTGAAACACTCACTGATAGCACGACTGAAGCAAAAAATGGCTAGTACAGATTCCGAACAAGATTCGATTAAATCGACTGAAGCAACCTTCGTATCACACCTGATAGAATTGCGTAATCGACTCCTAAAGGGGGTGGGTGCAATACTTGCTATTTTTTTAGTGGCAGCCCCCTTCGCTAACGATCTGTATGAAATTCTAGCCGCACCATTAATGCAAGCATTACCAGCCGGCAACACTATGATTTCGACGGAGCCGCACGGTCCGTTTTTTGTGCCGTTTAAATTCGCGTTTGCTGTATCGGTTGCGGTTGCGATGCCGATTCTGCTTTATCAAATTTGGTCATTTGTTGCACCGGGTCTATACAAGAAAGAGAAACGCCTCGTTATTCCGCTATTAGTATCTAGTACACTGTTATTTTATCTGGGCATCTTGTTTGCCTATTTTGTTGTTTTTCCAATAATTTTCCTATTCTTCACCGCCTCCGCACCGGATGGTGTCGCTGTAATGACAGACATAAGTGCCTATCTTGGATTTGTTCTAAAGTTATTTTTTGCTTTTGGAATAGCATTCGAGGTTCCGGTTGCTACGGTATTGATGGTACGAATGGGGGTGACTACACCTGATAGCCTATCGGAAAAACGACCCTACATTATTGTTAGTGCGTTCGTTGTAGGCATGCTGCTAACACCGCCAGATATTTTCTCGCAAACTATGCTGGCATTTCCAGTTTGGCTACTATTTGAGATTGGATTGTTTTTTTCAAGAAGGATATATAAAAACAAATTAGCTCAGGCAAAATTAGACGAGTCGATGGATTCTGAGGATATTGATAACGAGGAATATGACGAAATTGATGCGGAAATGGAAAAGGCTGCAAAAGAGTATCATCGGGATAGCTAGTAAACTTGAAAAGTCTGCTTGACATTGCTTGACATTAAGATTTCCCTTCGATTTACTATAGGTAGAAGAACATAGAAAAATACCCATCAAGGTATATGTTAGGAAAATAATAAAGAAGTTATTGCTGTAACTTTACATGAGGGCGGAGCCATTTCAGTTAATAATGCACTAATCGTTGATGATTCTCGAGTAGCCAGATTGGCATTAGCCAGACGTCTGGGGGCTCGTGGAATTGAGGTCGTGTCAGTCGCATCGGGAGCTGACGCGCTCCGTAAGTTGCAGGAAACGCGACCTGACGTGATTTTTATGGACTATATGATGCCCGAGATGGATGGCCTTGAGGCATGTCGAGCGATTGTAAATAACACCGCAACCTCACAAGTGCCGGTGATAATGACAACCAGCAACGATACTCCTGAATTTCGCAGGCGAGGCGTAGCTAGTGGGGCTAGTGGGTTTCTGTCTAAAGGATTGGAAGATAGAGAGCTTGATAATGTTCTCGATGCGGTTAGCGGGATTAAGCTGGAACAAACAATGGGAGGGGACATGGTTGGAGGAAAAGTAGAAATAGACGATGAAACCTTGGCGTGGATTCGAGATCAAGCCATCAATGCTGCTAGACAAGCTTCTGAAGAGTATTTCACAGGACAATTACAAGCTTTGGAAGATCAGGTCGTTAGTGTCGCCGAGAATGCGGCAAAACAAGTGCTTGGTGACGCCTCTCCTGTGCGAGGAATTGGAGGTGGCTCAGGGGTGGGTGATGTAAGAGCATTGGAGCAACGCCTTGAGAACTTGCATACAGATAAGCAGCTTCGGGCAATGATCAATCAACTTATAAAAGATTCTGCTGGTGGTTATAGGGCAGACAATAAAGTAGGCGGTTCTTCGTCTTCCGGATCAGGAATTGGAAGATTTTTCAAAAATCTATTGCTGATCATGGTATTGTTGGTTGTGATTTACTTTGGTCTGACAATGTTTTTTGCTGAATTGCCTTTTGTAGTTCAACTTCAGGAGACGGTGGTTAGATTGATTGAGCAGCTTCAAAAAAGATAAGTGTGTTTGTATTGTGTTCCGTTTACACGGAATTGATGAAATTATTAACTGAAAAAGTGTGAGGTAATTATTATGTTTAATTTAATTAAAATTCGCTCAGTTGTGAATTCGACTTGCGTATTGCTTCTAATGTCAGTGTCTTCTGTTTATGCAGGGTCCGATGCTGCAGTGGCAGAAGCTGAGGCTGCTTTAGCACAAGCAAAGGAACTGGGTGCTGAATGGCGTTTAATTGATTCTGCAACGGGAAGTAAGGCGGGTTCATTATCAAAGTTACTGGCTGTTGCAAAAGAAAAAGCATCCAATGGTGAAAATGATGAAGTTATTCGCATTGCAAATAAAGTGACAGTAGCAGCAATGCTTGGAATTGATCAAGCCAAGGCTCAGGCGAGTGCAAGTCCAACATACTAAAGATAGGGTTATTTAAGAAACCGGCCTGATGGCCGGTTTTTTTATGTCAAATTGCGAATGGATCTTAAGTAATATTACGAGATATTGTTTGGTACTGCTGTTACTGTTACAAAGCGTGAATCAATAGTATTGAAGTTGTGCTATTTTCTAGAGCTGATTAACGTCTTTTCTATTACCGTGTAAAGTTGGCTTTTACTTTTTCATTAGATTAAAGTGTTCAATTGGGTTGCGTCTTGTAATTCCAATGCCGGGTCGCGATATACTCTAATATTGTGCACAAAATTAACAAACTCAAATATTGTAACTAATACCTATGTCTAGCGCTCTGGAAACTGCCCAACGTCAACTGCTTGATCCTGCCGACTTGGATCAAAAAAACTTGTCATCTTTACTTGGCTCTTTGAATTCTCGCCAAATTGATTATGGCGATTTATATTTCCAATATACCAGTCATGAATCTTGGTCACTGGAAGATGGAAAAGTTAAGTCTGGTAGTCGCAATATAGATCAAGGAGTCGGAATTCGTGCTGTAAGTGGCGAGAAGACTGGATTTGCGTACTCTGATGATTTGAATTTATCTGTTTTGAGTCAGGCTGCGAATTCGGCGCGAGAAGTAGCCAGTCTAGGACAAGACGGCGGTGCCAGAATACTTACACAAAACACAGCGAAATCTCGAGCACTTTACACTGATGCTAATCCTATCCAAAGTTTGAAAGATTTAGATAAAATTGCGCTACTAAAGGAAATTGAGACCATAGCGCGCGCAGAAGACCCTCGGGTTACGCAGGTAATGGCCAGCTTATCTGGTGTTCACCAAACGGTTTTGATTGTGCGAAACGATGGTGAGATGTCAGCGGATATCAGACCTCTAGTAAGATTGAACGTTACCGTTATTGTTGAGCAGGGAAAACGGAGAGAGCAGGGTTCATACGGTGGCGGTGGACGTTTTGATTATCAATATTTTATTGATCAAAAATGTGCCGAGGAATATGCGCGTGAAGCGGTGAAGCAGGCTCTGGTTAACCTTGAGGCTGTAGATGCGCCTGCTGGCACTATGACAGTAGTACTTGGGTCAGGTTGGCCGGGAATTTTATTACACGAAGCTATTGGACATGGACTTGAGGGCGATTTTAATCGCAAAGGAAGTTCCGCGTTCTCTGGTATGGTCGGTGAAAGAGTTGCCGATAGTCAGTGTACGGTAGTGGATGACGGTACTTTGGCTGATCGCCGTGGTTCTTTGAACGTTGATGATGAAGGCGAGCGGACGCAGAACACTGTGTTAATCGAGAATGGCATTTTAAAAGGATATATGCAAGATCGGCTCAACGCTAGGTTAATGAATGTACCGACAACCGGCAATGGGCGCCGAGAGTCTTACGCACATTTGCCCATGCCGCGCATGACAAATACCTATATGTTGGCCGGAAAGTACGATCCCGGCGAAATTATAGCATCGGTTCCAAACGGTCTATATGCAGCAAATTTTGGTGGGGGACAGGTAGATATTACATCGGGAAAATTCGTTTTCTCAGCCAGTGAAGCTTATATAATTAAGGACGGTAAAATTAAGGAGCCGGTAAAAGGTGCCACATTAATTGGCCATGGTCCGGACGTGCTCAAGCGAGTTAGTATGGTTGGGAATGATTTGGAGCTCGATAGTGGCGTTGGAACCTGTGGAAAGGAAGGGCAAAGTGTCCCTGTCGGAGTGGGGCAACCGACGTTACGTATTGACGGCATTACAGTAGGCGGTGTGTCGGTCTAGGGTATTTATACGTTTAACATAAAATTTTTCAGGATTTATACGTGACAAAAACTAAAACTCCAATTGAGACAGAATTACAAGGCGGTCCGATCGATGAACAGCCATTGTATGACGCAATTGATATTGCGTTGCATGAAGCAAAACAACTTGGTGCCGATCAGGCGGAAGCCAATGCCAGTGCAGGGCAAGGGCTCGGTGTAAGTGTGCGACTAGGCGAGATGGAAACTATTGAACATACGCGTGATCGTGGTCTAGTAGTGTCCGTGTATTTTGATGGCAAAAATGGTGCGGCTAGTACTTCCGATTATAGTAAAAATGCTGTTTTAGAAGCAGTACGATCGGCGTGCAGCATTGCTAGTCTTACAGAATCTGACCCTGCAAATGGTCTTCCCGATGAGCATAGACTTGCAACTGAATTTCCTGATTTGGATAGCTGGCACCCGATTTCGATGTCTGTTACTGAGATGACAGAAGAGGCTGTGCGATGTGAAGATGCTGCACGTGCGGTGGATTCGAAAATAGTCAATTCCGAAGGTGCTTCGGTTTCCAGTGATTGTGGTATTGACTTGTTGGGTAATAGCTTTGGTTTTCGTGGACTAACACGTCGAACTCGTTACAGCACTAGTTGCGCGGTAATAGGTCAAACAGAATCAGGAATGCAGCGAGATTATTGGTATCATGCAACCCGCAACAAACAGGATCTACAATCGGCGGAGCAGATAGGTAAATGTGCTGGAGAACGGACTGTAAGACGGCTGGACGCCCGACGTTTGGCAACTGGAAAGTATCCGGTTCTATTCGAGGCACCTGTTGCATCAGGTCTATTGTCACATCTTATCCAAGCTATTAGTGGTGGTGCACTTTACCGTAAGTCATCCTTTTTGTTAGATCATGCCGGAAAGCAAATATTTCCTGAATTTGTGCGAATCCATGAGCGTCCATTTATGCGTCGAGGCATGGGTAGCTCGGCTTTTGATAATGAGGGTGTCGCAACCGTGGAGCGTGATATCGTTACCGACGGCGTATTGCAGGGTTATGTTTTAAGTAGTTATTCTTCACGACGTCTGGGTTTAGAAACGACAGGTAATGCGGGCGGCGTGCATAATTTAACCATTGAGTCGGGATCGAATAATCTAGATCAATTGTTAGGTGTTATGAGAACCGGTTTGCTGGTAACCGAGCTTGCTGGCTTCGGTATTAATATGGTCACCGGGGATTATTCTCGCGGCGCTTCTGGGTTTTGGGTAGAAAATGGTGAAATACAGTTTCCAGTGGAAGAGCTGACTATCGCTGGAAACCTTGCAGATATGTTTAGAAATATTTCGGCGGTTGGCTCCGATATTGATTTGCGTGGCAATTATCAAAGCGGTTCGATACTAATCTCGGAAATGACAATCGCTGGCGAATAAGTGCTTTTTCATCAGTTGTAATGTGGGTGAATTATTGGGTATCTACTCCTTTAGGGCTATTTAACAACTATTCCTATTGGAGGAGGCCTTCAAACTTACTGATAATCTATACTGTCCAGTAACGTTTTAAAGACGTTTACTTTAACAGTAGATCGGAAGGGTGGTGTTAATGAGTTTCTCGAGACGAGAGTTTTTAAATATATTGTCTGCGGCTAGTGTTGCCGGTTTTAGTTTGCGCACACCGGGTGTTGCGGCAAGTAGCAAGGAGTCTTCTGACCCTTATGAACTTGATGAGTTTGGCAATGTCACACTGATGCATTTCACCGATTGTCATGCCCAATTACTCCCTATTCACTTCCGCGAGCCGAGTATCAATCTCGGTGTTGGTGATGCTTTTGGAAAACCGCCTCATCTAGTTGGAGAAGCTTTTCTCAAGAATTTTCAAATAGCATCGGGATCTCGTGAAGCACATGCCTTTACCCATCTAGATTTCTCGAGTGCTGCTCGCCAATATGGCAAGGTGGGCGGCTTTGCACATCTTAAGACATTGATTGATCGAATACGACAAGCCAGACCTGGGCGAACTTTGCTGATGGACGGTGGTGATACATGGCAAGGTTCTGCTACGGCTCTGTGGTCTGGTGCACAGGATATGGTAGATGCGAGCAAACTGCTTGGCGTCGAGATCATGACGGGCCATTGGGAATTTACATATGGGATGGAACGGGTTCTTGAAATCATTAACAATGATTTGGCGGGAGCTACGGAGTTTCTCGCACAGAATGTAATGCTTACTGAAGAAGCGTCTTTTATGGATTCTCCAGCCTATGACGTTAATACGGGAAATGTGTTTAAGCCTTATACCATGCGAAGTATTAATGGTATTCCGGTGGGAATTATTGGCCAAGCATTTCCTTACAGCACCCTAGCTAATCCCCGATACATGATGGAAGACTGGTCCTTTCAAATAAGGGATCAGCAATTACAAGGATATGTAGATGAAGTTAGAGGTAAGGGGGCGCAACTTGTAGTATTACTATCTCACAATGGCATGGATGTAGATTTAAAGCTCGCATCTAGAGTGACTGGAATTGATGTTATTATGGGGGGACATACCCACGATGGCATACCCCAGCCTATGATAGTTAATAACGCGGGTGGAAAGACTGTAGTTATCAACTCAGGCTCAAATGGCAAATTCCTATCTGTTTTGGACGTAAATGTTCAAGCGGGGAAAATGTCAGATTTTAGATTCAAACTAATGCCAATTTTTGCTGATTTATTACCTGCTGATGCAGAGATGAATTCGCTGATTGAGCGTCATCGTGCACCCTATAAAGATGTACTATCCAAACCGCTCGCTACAACTGATGTGGAGCTTTACCGTCGTAGTAATTTTGTTGGTACATTTGATCAGGTCATTCTGGACGCATTGATGAATGTCAGAGGAGCTGAAATTGCGTTTTCTCCCGGCTTTCGTTGGGGCACATCCTTACTACCAGGTGATACGATTACCACAGAGCGGTTAATGGATCAGACCGCAATCACCTATCCAAAATCCACTCTCGTTGACATGACCGGCGCTCTGTTAAAAGACGTTTTAGAGGATATTGCTAATAATCTCTTTAACCCGGACCCATACTTACAAATGGGTGGTGATATGGTTCGAGTTGGCGGACTGCAGTACACTATTCGACCAAACGAGGTTATGGGGAAACGTATTGCTAATCTGGAGCTAAATGGCAAAGCGATAGATCCGGCTAAAAACTATAAGGTCGCTGGATGGGCGAGTGTATCGGAACAACCCGATGATCTCCCAGATATTTGGGATATTGTTACCGATTACTTAGCTGATGTGAAAGTTATCAAGGAAGTTAATTCTAACAGTCCTGTGCTGGAAGGAATTACAGGTAATCCTGGGATTGATTTAAGTAGTTAACCGGATAAATTTTACAAGCACTGAAAAGTAAGCGCTCATATCCGATACTGAACTTTTCGTTTATTGCTGGATCACTAAGTCGTATTTTGCTTTGAATAGACCATCAGTAGATGGTTCGAACCGAGTAACAGATCGAGCAATTTGTTCTTCCGTCAATCGATTATAGAGACTATCTGATTTATTTCTTTTGTCGTTCTCTATATATAATTGGGTGACAAGCTTTCCTCTATCGGGTAGTAGTACCTTAAAATGGATATGTGGGGCACGTCCTGGATAGGCGATCGGTTTGATTGTACGGAAATAATATTCACCCAGGGACGATGTATTTGTGAAACCAAAGCCCTGAAAATTTCGATCTATTGTCTCATTTGACCTTTCAGAAGTATGTCTGTAACGCCCATTAACATCACATTGCCAAATTTCTATTCGGCCATTCTTAACCGGCACTCCATTTTGATTTAGTAGACGTCCTGATAGATCCACTATATCTCCAAGTGCTGTTCCTGCGCGTCCAGCAATTCTGGTTAGATCGGCATCAATTTCTGGTATTTCCATATTGGGATAAAACGGGCCTGCAGTCGTCTTCGGCGTTAGAATGCTCGCCATCGATGCGTTTATTAATGACGTTGTTGAGATCGCAATTCCAGCGCAAAATATTTGGCGTCTTGTCGTGCTCATTCGGTAACCGGGTCATTCATTATTATTCTGCGCTATTCAGATGAGATCTTTCACCTTATTAGCGTACCAATAGGCAAAATTCGCAACACTTGGCTCCAATACTGAAAATTGGCCCTGCTGAGCATATTTTGATGAAAGTCCTTTTTGTTGTTGTTCCAGAAAGGGAATATCTTCAGCAAGTGCTTCGTCAAAACGATTATAATAATGCTGTGCTTTAGTTTCAAAATCATCTGCTTCAACGGATTGCTTTGGGAAACAGATTGTCTGGATTATTCGTGTTTTATTTGCAGCAATTGGAAATGTTTCATACATCCACATGGTGTCGGGCGCCGTGGCGAATGTTAAATTAGGATATACCCATGTGTAGCGTGTTCCGTTTAATTCACGTCCTTTGAGTTGGGGTGCACTTGGTAATGCATGATTCTGATCTTCTGGTAGAAGTCCTGCGTTACCATTAGTTTCACCAAATTGACTGGTAAAGTTGCCCTCTACATCGTCCGTACCATCCGGTTCTGGATATAACCAATTAAGGGAGGAAGGATGGACATAGGGTAAATGGTAGTATTCATTAAATACTTCAATGAATGTCTTCCAGTTGCAATCGACGTCGAATTCTCTAACTCGAGTGCTGGCTAGGCTACGCATATCCCACGGTAACATGGTCTTTGAAAAGTCACCAAGCCAAGACGTTAAGTCAGGTGCACTCCCATCCATATTAATAAACAAAAATCCATCACTCGTATCGAGTCTGAACTCAATTAGTGGGTAATCCGAGTGTTGGAAATTTTCGTCACACTCCATACGTGGAGTAAAAATTAACTTCCCATTCAGGTCGTAAGTCCAACAATGAAATGGACAGCGTATTTTTTTGCAATCTCCGTCTCCTTGAAGGAGGGTGCTACCTCTATGTCGACAACTGTTTGCGAATGCCTTTAGATCATTATCATTATTTCGAATAATAATGATAGGAGTTGTACCAATATTAAGCGTGCTGTACGAGCCGGAAGACGTCCAACGATCTGTTCTACCCACACTAATCCAAGACTGATCGAATAGGCGGGCTAACTCAACTTCGATTATGCTTTCATCAGCATAGCATTGCGGTGGAAGTGTGGCCGACTTACGCAGGTTTTGGCTGACTCGAGAAAGTTTTTCATTTAGTCGTGAAAGACTACTGTGTTGATGCATAGTGGTTTTCTTTTTCAGTTTAAATTGGTAAATAGCCGTTGATATTTTCAGGTGTGGGTGCAACTAGTTTTACGACGATCCAAGTATATGATTTCAATTATTTATCGCTATTGGTGCCGACATTCATTTTTAAATCAATTTTGTTAGTGACTCAGGTCTGAGGGTTTTTAGTGAGATAGTTTGCTAAGTCATCGATCCAAGTTAGCAGTGCTATTTTATGATCTTCCTTAGTCACTATACTCGTGAGATAACAGTGATTACATCCCTAAAAGTAATCATAAATGGTAAAAAAACGACGGATCATTCATGAAGATTTCCATTTTCAACCGTGATACAGAACGGCACGAGATCTAATGAACGCGGGCAGTATAGGCGGTGCAGGTTGTATTTCGCTTTCGTCGTGGGGACGGTACGGGCCAAATGTTTGCTTAGATCGGCAACCGTATGTTCAAAAAATGCTCCGAATTTTGATTTATGAAATTGCGATACATTGGATTGACACATTCCGATATTTATTAGAGGAGTCTGAATCTGTCTATGCTGACTTATGTCTTATGAATGGTGTGATTGTTGGGGAGCATGCGGGTCTCATTACATTCTCTATCGTTCTGCAGAGCAGGGAAAATATTTTCCTTGTAGGAAATAATTTAAGCGCGAGGTTCGGTTCCGCTTAGTTTGCGTATCACTTCTCGGTATCTATCGAGTGTTCGTTGTAAAATCGAGTCTGGAAGAATGGGGCCCGGTGCGGTTTTGTCCCAATCAAGAGTCTCAAGATGTGTGCGCACAATTTGTTTGTCGTAGCTTTCTGGATTGGTGCCTGGATTCCAGCCTTCCGCAGGCCAAAAACGGGATGAGTCGGGTGTTAATACTTCGTCCATTAAGGTTAAGACTCCATCATTATCTAGTCCAAATTCAAATTTTGTATCGGCAATTATGACGCCACATTTCTGAGCATGGGATCGTGCTTTTCGATATAAGTCTAGACTGATTGTACGAACGTCTTCTGCTAATTTGGGATCGACTCGCTTTTGCATTTCCTCGAAGCTAATATTCTCATCATGATCGCCTGCTGCGGCTTTTGTTGCAGGTGTAAAAATTGGATGTTCTAGTTTATCGGCCAGTTGTAAATTTTCGGGTAACGGTATGCCACAAATAGTTCCATTCTTTTGATAGTCTTTCCACCCGGAACCGATCACATAGCCTCTAACGACCGCTTCAATCGGCAATCCTTTCAGGCGTTTGACTAGCATGCTGCGTCCTTCTGCCTGTCGATATTCATTCGGATCCGGTAGAACAACAGACAGGGATAGGTCTGTAAGATGGTTGGGAACAAGCTGTTTAAAATGTTCAAACCAAAATTCTGCAATTTGTGTCAGTAGTTTGCCCTTACCTGGAATAGGGGTGGGTAAAATTACGTCAAAAGCCGACAGACGATCACTTGCGATAATCAGTAAATGTTCGTCTCCAACCGCATAGCAGTCACGTACTTTTCCGCGATGTACAAGTGGAAGAGATTGAATATTGGTATCAAAAATAGCGTTGCTCATGAGTTTCAAACTGTCGACTTAATAGTGCGGTAATTGTACGCTGGAATGTTCGATTTGGCGATTGCACTCCGTATATAAAATCTGAGCATAAACTATATTTTTGGCTGAGTTGATTATGATATCGGTTTGATATTGTGTTGCTCGTCAATTATCGTTCAGCAGTATGTTCTTTTTGTCTTTTATCGGAATCTGTGTGTAGGCGGCATTTCTAAATGCTTGTTGGTGGTAGACTTCTTAGTTTGGCGCTCAAGAGGCTGCTGATTGAGGTTTCAATCGCGAAATAAACAAAAACTAACTCGGGTCTGTATCGAGTCGGACTTTCGGGCGATTAGCATATTGTTCGTTAGCCTGCTATGCATGGCGGTAATAACCGGGCTCGTAAAATTCGTCTCAGCTAAGGAACCTGTGTCGGAGATTCTTTTCTTTCGGTTTGCAGGAAGTTTGGTTTTATTGAGCTTTGTGCTACGTCGCTCAGGAGGAGTGAGTCTACTCAGAACAACTCAGCCGCTTCAGCATTTTATTCGAACAGTTTGTGGAATGTTGAGTATAGGGCTCTACTTTTTATCTATACGTAGTATCCCCATTGCAGATGCTACCGCGATTAGCTTTTCTGCCCCATTGTTCGTTTTGGTATTTGCTGTACCTCTACTGGGTGAACAGGTCAGTATTCGCCAGTGGTTTATGGTGTTTTTGGGCTTTTGCGGTATGTTGTTAATTGCAAGCCCAACGGGTCACCATTTCGGTATCGGTTCTATTGCCGCTATAGGCTCTGCGGTTTTTGGAGCGATGGTTTCCATTTGGTTGCGTCGTTTAAGCTTCCGAGAGTCGGTGATTACAATAGCGGTTCTTTATAATACAACTGGAACATTGATATTATTGTGCTGGTTACTGGTCACTGACTGGACATTGAATTGGGACGTGTATTTATTGGCCATGATTTGTATAGGTTTATTGGGTGGGGTGCAGCAGTATACGCTAACAACGGCATACCGACTTACGCGCGCCAGCGTCCTTGCCCCGATAGAATATTCAGTGCTTATTCTTGTTGGCTTGATCGGTTGGTATTTTTGGTCTGAAGTGCCTTCGATACATGCGTTACTTGGTGCTTTCATAGTGGTCGTTAGCAGTGTGTTTGCGACCCGCTACGCAAGACAAAAGCCCAGGATGTAAAACGATATTTATTTTTGAACCGTTGTAGATTGGTTTACGACTGAGGTGCTGTTTCTAAGTAAATAATAGGAGTAATACATGGAAACATATCACACTGCGTGCGAAGTAGTTCTCTCACGCGTTAGCATTTAAGATGTCGTTGGGCATAGGAAGCGATCAAGCAGTTTTATCTTCACTACTTCGTGCGTCCGTTTCCTGTTATGAGATATATATTATGGAGTATGCCTTACCTGTGCGGAAAGATTATCCGGTTAAGTGTAAAATATGTTTTTAGACTTAAAATATATAGGCTGAGGAAAAGTTTCTATGGGCAGAAAAACTACCATTGCAGTTTTTGGGTTAGGGTCTATGGGGTCCGGAATTGCAAGTTCTATTCTTAAGAGCGGATTTGAAACATGGGGTTTTGATTCTGCTAAAGAAGTAGTTGAGCGATTCGTAATGCAAGGCGGTTTATCAGGAGATATACAAACTGTTGCAAAACAGGTTGATATAGCCGTAATTGTTGTTCTAAATGCTGAACAGACCGAGTCCGTACTCTTTGGTGAAGATGGCATTGTCAGAAATATGCCTGCTGGCTCATGCGTTATTGCGTGTGCTACTGCTGCCCCTGATTTTGCGCGTAGCATGGCGATGAGATGTCTTGAGCACAATGTTCATTATTTGGACGCGCCAATTTCTGGGGGTTCGATAAAAGCGGCGGCCGGTCAATTGACCGTGATGTCATCCGGCACAGATGAAAGCTTTGCGGCAGCTCAACCTGTTCTGGATGCAATGTCAGAGAAAGTATTCAGGCTTGGCAGTAAGTCGGGGATGGGTTCGGCTATGAAGTCTGTCAATCAACTATTAGCTGGGGTGCATATTGCTAGCATGGCCGAGGCATTAACGTTTGGTATTTCACAAGGTATGGATGCAGCCCAAATCGTTGAAGTAATTTCAGAATGTGCGGGAAGTAGCTGGATGTTCAAAAATCGCGCACCACACGTTGTTGACGGAGACTATACGCCACATTCATCGGTTAATATTTGGCTAAAAGACCTAGGTATCGTTCAACAAATAGCAAAAAGTTCGGGGGTTGAAACACCGCTAACCGAGAGTGCATTGCGTCAGTTTATAGCGGCGGCGGATGCTGGACTGGGGACACAAGATGATGCTGCAGTTACTAAAATTTATGCAAGACAAGCAAATGTGAAATTGCCGGGAGAGTGATGCTAGAAGAGCGCTAATTAATCGCAAAATAAGGAGTACCACTAATGATTCAATTTTCCGCAAACCTCGGTTTTCTGTGGCAAGAGTTGCAACTAACTGATGGGATACGAGCAGCCGCAGATGCTGGATTTAGTGCTGTCGAATGTCATTGGCCTTACGATGTTGCGGCTTCAACAGTTCGTGAAGCTTTACAGGAAACCGAACTTCCTATGCTTGGAATTAATACCGTGCGGGGGAATGTCGAAGCTGGGGATAACGGCTTATCTGCTTTATCGTCAAGATTGACTGAAGCCCGGGAGGCCATCGATCAAGCAGTGGAGTATGCTTCACTTATAAAAGCCAGAAATATCCATGTTATGGCAGGTTATGCTAGCGGCAGATATGCTCACGATACTTTTATGGACAATCTTTCGTATGCAGCGGGTCGGGCCGCGGGGCTCGGAATAACAATACTCATTGAGCCGCTAAATCACTTTGACGCTCCTGGGTACTTTCTTTCGACGTCTGTACAGGCGGAGAGCATTATAAATGAGCTCGACTTGCGGAATGTAAAGCTAATGTTTGATTGTTATCATGTGCAGATTATGGAGGGTGACATTACTCGCCGACTTCAGCGTTTATTGCCGATTATTGGACACGTGCAAATCGCATCCGTTCCCAGTCGGGGTGCCCCTGATGTTGGCGAACTGGATTATGGCTATGTTATCAAAACTCTTGACCGACTTGGCTATTCAGAACCTATTGGCGCCGAATACAAACCCGTTGGTGCAACTAGGGATAGCCTTCAATGGATGTCTGCGTTAATACGTTAAGAAGTGCCTTATAGGCTAATAGATTATTAATATTTATTTTCGCTGCATGCTGGGCAGCTACTGTTTTTTGGCAGGACTAGTGAGGTAAATTCCATGGTAGTGGTATCGACTAGTAATAACCTACCGGTGAGTGTGCCAGGCATGTCCAGGATAACTTTAAGAGCTTCCATCGCCTGTATACTGCCAACAATCCCGACTAAAGGTGCCATCACCCCTTCTCCTGCACAAGTTGCACCTTCTATACTGGTATCAGGATATAAACATTGATAACAAGGTGTATCCGCTCTCCTTGGGTCAAATGTAGATATTTGAGCTTCAAATCGCACAGCCGCGGCAGATGCTAATGGCGTGGAGAATTTTAGGCTTAACCGGTTGAGTTCAAATCGACTGGTAAAGTTATCGGTGCAATCCACAATTACAGTTGCGTGCCGGACTTCATTTTCCAACTCTTCGTCATCCAGCTCATAGTCGAATACATCAACTCTGCAGTTTGGGTTTAGTGCGTTAATTCGCCTAGCTGCTGAGGTGGCTTTTGATTCTCCCAGACTGTCTTGATCATGAATAATCTGACGCTGCAAATTACTGGTATCCACGTGGTCAAAATCGCTAATCACCAAGTGCCCAACACCTGCCGCAGCCAGATACATCGCTACGGGTGAGCCTAATCCGCCCATACCAATAATAAGAACACGTGCGCTTAAGAACTTTTCTTGCCCATCTTCCCCAATTTGAGGTAGTTTAATTTGGCGACTATATCGTTCCCTTTCATGTTGCTGCATTAGTTTGGGGCTGCCGTGGTTCGAAATAGTTTTTCAGAAAACGAGGGCCAAATATTGTTTGTACGAATCCGATCAAAGAATAAGAAAAATAAAATCGTGCCATAAATGAGTGGCTCAGTAAGGTCGGACTTAACTAGCCATAAAAAATGTAGGACAGCGGCTATAGCTGCTAGATAAACGAGTTTATGCAATCGTTTCCACATGCGCCCACCGAGACGTCGGATCATACCGTCTGTTGATGTAATTGCTAGCGGGGCGCATGCCAGTAGGCAGGTCAGTCCAGCTATGATGTAAGGCCGTTCAGTAAAATCTACGATTATATCCGGCCAATATAGATAACGATCCAGAACGAGATAAATTAAAAAATGGCTGATCATATAAAAAAAACTAAATAACCCAAGCATTCGACGTAGGCGTGCAAGCTTGCCCCAGCCTGTAAGTCTTCTGAGTGGGGTAATGGCGAGTGTCATGAGAAGAATTCTTAGGGCCCACTCGCCGGTTGTAAGTGTTAGCTCCTTGATGGGATCTGCAAAACTGTTACTGAAAGCTGCATACCCTAATGAAAGTGCTGGCAGGCAAAGCAAGATGAACAACACGGTTTTCAGAGTGCGGATGCGAAACTCGCTGAAACCATCATTTTGAATATTTGAGACCATAAATTATTAATAAATCGTTAATAGTGTTTACGTAAGTCCATACCGGTATAGAGATGTGCTACTTCTTCTCCATAACCGTTGAAGGGTAAAGTTTTTCTTTTTGTCCATTCACCAATGCGCCGTTCCCGTGATTGTGTCCAACGAGGATGATCTACAGCCGGATTAACATTTGCGTAAAACCCATATTCGTTAGGTAGTATGGCTTGCCATGTATTTATAGGAGGTTCTTCAACCAGTTCAATTGAGACTATAGATTTAATACTTTTAAAACCATATTTCCATGGCACTATAAGCCGTATCGGAGCACCGTTTTGATTTGGCATATGTTCGCCATAAAGTCCGGTGCCAAGTAATGTTAGTGGGTTCATTGCCTCGTCAATGCGTAGTCCTTCAATATAAGGCCAATCTATTGAACTACCGAACAAACTGGGTCGTTGCCCGGGCATTTGTTTTGGGTCTAAAAGGGTTTTGAAAACAACATATTTTGCCGATGATGTGGGTTCAACTTTTTTCAATAATGCAGCTAATGGAAAACCAATCCATGGTACAACCATAGACCATGCTTCCACACAGCGTAATCGATATATTCGTTCTTCCTGAGGAAATGACGAAAGAAGATCTTCTATACCGAATGTCATTGGTTTGTTGCATGCACCATTTACACTAATTTCCCAAGGACGGGTGCTAAGCTCTTTGGCATAAACCGCAGGAGACTCTTTATCTGTTCCAAATTCGTAGAAATTATTATAGGTGGTTAATTTCTCGTATGGAGTTAACTCCTCATCTAGATTTGGGTTTAAAACCCATTTGGTGGATGTCGTCGTATCGAAACGTGTAGCGGCTTGAGCGGTTCCCATGCTTAATAGAGGAAATGAAGCACCAGCTGCTAATGCAAACCCTGATTGAATGAAATTTCGGCGATTTTTATATAACTCTGGGTCTGTAACATCATTGTCAGTAAGCTCGGCATGGCGCTTTATAAGCATAGGTCATTTCCTGTTAAAGTTTTATACGTATATATGTTATGACGTCTTATCTTCCAAAAAATTCACAAATTCGCAGAAAAATACCAAATTTGTTGTAATCGTATGTTAGTTTACGTAGTTATAACGTTACACCGTATACTAGGTACCCACTATTTTCCATTCCGAGTTTTTCGTAAACTGCCTGGGCCACGGTATTATCTTTTTCAACATATAAGCGCACCTCACTTACATTTCCTTCAAGTTGGGCACGTTTTATCACTTCGTCATACATTTTTCGATACAGCCCATTGCCACGATGTTGCTGATCTACGTATACACTTTGAATCCACCAGTAATGGCCGTTCCGCCAATCACTCCATTCTTTTGTAACCATTAGGCAACCCGCAGTTTCTGAGCGTCGTTCTGCAATTAGGTAGAAACCCAACCCGGCTTGGCTAAATACTGCTTCTACACCGTTTTTAACCGTTTCTTTATCTAATCCGTGAGATTCTGTTTCAAATGCCATTGCTCTGTTGAACTCGGCAATTATCTCAGCATCTGCTAAAGTAGCCTGGCGAACAAGTGTATCGTTTAAATTAATTTTTTTAGAATTTGTCATAATTGATTTTTTTGGTACTAAGACCAACCCCTTAACTTGAAAATAATCGAATTAATATGAGTAACGAAACCAATAGTATCAAAAATGTGGCGTTTTTAGGCCTTGGTGTTATGGGCTATCCAATGGCTGGGCATCTTTCTCAGAATGGCTACAGCGTCACAGTTTATAATCGCACAGCGGTAAAGGCCGAACAATGGGTTGCAGAGCATGGTGGGGCAATGGCTGCTACGCCGGCTGAAGCATCTCGGGATGCTGAGCTTGTTTTTTGCTGTGTTGGTGCGGATGATGATGTGCGTGCGATGACTACAGGCGAGTCCGGAGCGTTTTCGACAATGAAAAATGGCTCGGTATTTGTTGATCATACGACGGCTTCTGCAATAGTTGCTCGTGAGTTGGATCAAGTAGCTCGTGCTAAAGGACTGGGTTTTCTTGACGCTCCTGTCTCTGGTGGACAGGCGGGTGCAGAGAATGGTGCGCTAACGGTTATGGTTGGTGGAGAGCAATTGTTATTTGATCAAGCGGCTTCAGTTATTGATAGTTTCGCTAAATCCGTAAAGTTGATGGGGCCTTCTGGATCAGGACAACTCACGAAAATGGTAAATCAAATCTGTATAGCTGGATTAGTGCAGGGTTTGTCAGAAGGGATTAATTTTGCGCAAAAAGCCGGTCTAGATGCAGATTTAGTGTTGGATGTAATTAGTAAAGGTGCGGCTCAATCATGGCAGATGGAGAATCGGGGGTCTACCATGGTAAAGGACGAATTTGAGTTTGGTTTCGCTGTGGACTGGATGCATAAAGACCTAGGGTTATGCTTCCAAGAAGCTAACGTTAATGGGTCGTTACTTCCGGTCACCGCTTTGGTCGACCAGTTTTATCGGCAGGTACAACAACGCGGTGGCGGACGCTGGGATACATCCAGTTTGCTTAGATTGTTGAATTCTTGAATTTTAAGTAAAATAGGCTCATTGTCAGACTTGGTAATGAGCCATGGTTGCTACGTGCTCCATAACACAAAGCTGCACTAGGTAGTCACTTTCGCGGGTCATGAAATAGTCTATCAACAAACCAATGTCGATTATAGTAACCTTGTACGTCGCCAGATAAATATGGACTTTTGGTTGCCTAATTTAAGAGACGGTTCAGTCCATCGGGTTTAGGTTTTGTGCTCGGTTATGGTAATGCATTTGTTTTCTCGATGCTAATGTGTTGAGTT
>CAJQKF010000113.1 GCA_905478855.1 uncultured Gammaproteobacteria bacterium | reverse complement strand
TATAGTGTCGGTTGGTCGGGTGCTCCTTGTAGATGATCTGTGCGGGGTCGACTTTTTCTGTCAGAGCATCAAACTCAGCCACCAGTATTTGAATGCCAGCAATGTTGTTGGCTAATTGCGTAACGAACTCGATGCATTTTGGACTAACGGGATAGGTTTTGAAAAACGAGGGCTCGAGTAAGAGCACTCTCTGAACTTCTTCGTCAGCGTACCAATCCGGATCGAGGTTGTAGTAATTATAAACCAGCGTTTTTTTGTCTCTCTCAAGTCGGGTGTTTGGCGTGTCAGTCAGATCAGAGAGGGGATCAAAGTTTGAGCATTCCAATAATGCCTCTGGTATGGCAAGGGTGCTGAATTGCTCATAGTCGACATCGAGAAAAGTCTGCTTTTGGCTACTGTTAAAGTATTTATTAATGTTGTCCTGGTTGGCGTAGTACTTCTTGTTGGCATTGCTACCTGCCACCCATTGCCAGCTCAGAGCATTGCTCGCCCAGTCTCCATCAAGCAGGTGGTAATACATCCACCGGGCGGGGGTAAGCCAGTGGGATTGCGCGATATTGCATGCCACCGAGGCCACATACATGCGCATGTGGTTATGCATGTAGCCGGTCTTGTAGAGGTCTCCGATGGCAGCATCGATGGCGTTAATGCCAGTGCCGTGATCCACGATGGCGTCACTTATCCCGTGGTTGGATACAGGATCTTGGGTATGCTTGAGGTCCTCATTGATCCCGTCTCCCTTGGCGATCCAGATGTTTTGCCAGTAGTCTCTCCAGGCTAATTCTTGCACAAGTTTTTCAATGCGTTGCCAGGGGAGATCTAATGAAAGCAGGTGGTCAAAAACCTGTTTGGTCGATATCACCCCACGCGAAATATAAGGGCTTAGGTGAGTCACCGCGCCATCGCTGAAATTACGACTGCGGGCGTACTGCACCGGGTCGATTTGCTGGATGCGGTGGTGAATCTCTTGGGTCTCTGTGGGGAACATGGTTGCCTTTTGTTATGCCTGACTTTTGTTGTAATTACACGCGATCCTATGAGTGGTGTATTGAGTGTCCATGAGATTTTTGTTCATTGGAGCGCGTAAGATCTGGTTGAGCTGTGGCCGGATGGGGGGATTCCTGATTTTCGGGATCGATTCAACCCGTGACGCCCTCGCTAGAGACCGCAACCGGCGTTACGCACTATGCGAGCTCATCAACGAGTTGGCGAGTTGGTGGCCATCATGTTCAGCCTTTAAAAAGTTCTAGACAAGTATCCCATGATCGGTATTATGTAATACGTAATACGTAAGGCGTATTACTTAAGAGCGAATAACAAACTATCAAATACGCCCTAATAATACAGTTATGAATACACCACCACTACCTACATCCCCTAAAAAATTTAATTTTCCGGTCTGGTCTGTTGCATGCTGTGCGGCGGGTTTTTTATTTGTTGCAGTTATGGGGCTAGCGGAAGGATCGAATCTTTGGCCATTAGGCGCTATCTGGGGTGGCCTTGCAGGTCTCATTATTGGCGTAATTTTTGGTGTTATATTAAAACTGATTAAAGTGCCCATGAAGTACGCATGGTGTTTTTTGGGGGTTCTCGTTTTGTTGGCATTTTCTATTCGTATCTACATAAAATACTATCACATCTCCGACTATGGAAAACTTGTTGAGGCTAGTATTGTTGAATGTGAAACCTCATCGTTTTTATTTACACCTCCATGGCGTAACGGAGAAGAGCGGAAAGAGATAAATGGAACTGATCTCACTCTCAATGTTACTAGGGAACGAAAACTAGGAAAGTATGAAGACGGGAGGATTAAGCTATATGAATGGAGATTAGCCGATTACCAAAAAACCTACTTCATGGAAGAGGCTAAGTGCGAAACGATGACCCCTGGTAAAGTGATTTTCATGCGTACACGAGACCATGACCTGGATTATGAGTATGTGCATCGAATTCATTGGAATGAGAACACCATTTCCCGCGATGGGCGCTTTATTATTGATCGATAACTCGGTATTTTTTTAGTCTGTAATCTGAGCTAACAAAGCATTACAGCGGACTAGCCGCTGAATACGACATTAGCCGCAATAAATACTCGTGCATCACAATTTGCGGAACTCGATGAGATCGTCATGGTAAACAAATCAGCCTTTGGAGAAGAGGTATTTAACATAAATCTGGCAGGCTGGCGGACGTCTGAACGGGCTGGCGGAATACCAGAGTAGGGAGGGGGCATATTGTGCAAAAAATAAGTCAAATAGTGCATTTACCAAAATTGCATGAATTGACACTATGGGTGATATGAAAATCTATGAGATAGGATACATCATATCCTCTACCGCTTTTTGGGTGCTAATTTGTTTTCTTTTTTGGGGTTATTTTGAGCAGAAACAAAGCGGGGATCTAGGCAGAGATGGATCAGTTCCAGCTATATTAGTAGGCTCAGCAGAAAAATTTAGATTAGGCTATAAAAGTGAGCTTTTTGACAATAAATCGCTTGAGATCGAAAATTCAGAAGCGTGGCGTAAGCTGAATGGTGACTTGGCCGCATATGCAAAGCATCATGAATTACTCCGAAAACAACAAAGAATAATGCGCCGTATTGTAGTCTGGGGCTATCTTCTCTCGGGTCTTTTCATGTCATATTTCGTTGTTAGAAAAGTAAAAGCTAAGAAAGCGTGTGTTAATTAACGTAACAAGTCGGCGCTAGACTAGCGGCTACCCGCCCCGAGTCGAAATGATTTTCGTGGCTACAACCTCAACCCCGCAGTCGGAGGCGCGCCTCCAGTAGCCGGTGCCAGATCTTTGACGTTGGGCTAATAATCGCCTTGAGCTTCTGCGCCATGTAATACGGCAGCGGTGGAGCCCACGCCCAGCCGATCTACACCCTGTTCCAAATAGGCAACGGCTTCGTCCCATGTGCGGATGCCACCTGAGGCCTTGACTTGCATTTTGTTGCCCACGGTTTTGACCATGACATCAATGGATTCAGGGGTAGCGGACCCCGGACCAAAGCCGGTTGATGTTTTGACAAAGTCAGCACCTGCTTGATAAGCAAGCTCGCTGGCCACGGCAATCTGCTCTGGGCTTAGATGACCACTTTCCTGAATGACTTTGACGAGTACTTTGTGTTGGTGCGCGATTTTGACGACAGCTTGAATGTCGTTTTTGACATAGTCAAAATCCCCGGACATGAACTTGCCAATATTCATTACCATGTCGATTTCATCAACGCCGT
>CAJQKF010000112.1 GCA_905478855.1 uncultured Gammaproteobacteria bacterium | reverse complement strand
TAACTACATAAATTAATAAAACGCTAGCGGCTTTGCCATTTCAAGACATTAGATAAAACAGCACCTTTATTCTGTTTTGCCTAATAATATCCCCACTGATGATACTGATTAGCTAGATACTTTATCAGCACTTCTAGATGAACGTTTTCGTTCATGCTCTTTCAAAAATCGCTTTCTAATGCGTAAACTCTTAGGCGTAATTTCAAGCAGTTCATCATCGGTTATAAACTCGAGTGATTGCTCGAGTGTAAAACGAACAGGTGGTGTAAGAACCAATGCAGTATCCTTACCAGATGCCCGAACGTTAGTAAGTTGCTTACCTTTTAACGGATTTACAACCAAATCGTTTTCACGAGCATGAATACCTACAACCTGTCCTTCATATACCTCTTCGCTGGGTGTGACCAACATGCGGCCACGCTCCTGCAAATTAAATATTGAAAATCCCAGTACCTTTCCGGTACCGTTTGAAATCAAAACACCATTTTGTCGCTGCTCAATAGTAGCAGTACTGATGTCTCCATAACTATCAAACACATGATGCATAAGTCCAGTTCCAGACGTCATTGTCAAAAACTTGTTGCGGAGACCGATGAGACCTCTAGAAGGGCAACGATAGCTTAATCGAACACGACCCTGACCATCGGTTTGCATATCAAGCAAATTAGCACCTCGGGTACCTAATGTCTCCATCACAGCACCTTGATGAGTTAATTCAACATCAATGCTTAAGTCTTCATAGGGTTCTTGTTCAACTCCATCAATGATCTTGCGAATAACACTCGGTCGAGACACGGCAATTTCATACCCTTCTCGTCTCATGGTTTCTAGCAACACGGATAAATGTAATTCTCCCCGACCCGAGACTTTGAACCGCTCGGCCTCTTCTGTCGGCTCGACTCGCAGTGCCACATTATAAATAAGCTCACGATCTAATCGATCGAGTATTTGTCTAGAGGTTAGATACTTACCTTCCTTTCCAGCAAATGGCGAACTGTTAACTTGAAACATCATACTAACAGTTGGCTCGTCTACTGTTAGTGGAGGTAAGATGTCCAGATGATCCGGGTGGCATAACGTATCGGAGATCAGAGGGCGTTCTATTCCTGTAACCGCAACAATATCACCTGCGCCGGCAAATGACACTTCTTCTCTACCCAAGCCACTTGGTTGAAGAATCTGTAAAATTCTCGCGTTTCGACGATTACCGCCATCACTTAAAACGGTAACCGGTGAATTGGATTTCACCATTCCTCTGGTAATTCGTCCAACCGCAATAGCACCAACGAAACTGGAGTAATCCAACGTCGATACCTGCATCTGAAATGGACCATCTGGATCTACATCTGGTGATGGAACCTTATCGATAATGGCTTCAAACAACGGACGCATGTCGCCACTCCTACTGTCTGGATCCATACTCGCGTACCCATTAATTGCAGAGGCATAAATAACAGGAAAATCCAACTGCTCCTCCGTAGCGCCTAATCGATCAAAAAGATCGAACGTTTGATCCAGCACCCAATCGGGTCTAGCTCCATCACGATCAACTTTATTAATAACAAGTATAGGTTTCAAATTATGTCGAAATGCTTTTTGCGTAACGAAACGAGTTTGCGGCATCGGGCCATCAACCGCATCGACCAGCAATAAAACCGAGTCAACCATCGATAACACACGCTCAACTTCTCCACCAAAATCTGCATGGCCTGGAGTATCCACGATATTAATGCGATACCCCTCCCATGAAAGAGCAGTATTTTTGGAAACGATCGTAATACCGCGCTCTTTTTCAAGATCGTTCGCATCCATAACGCGACTAACCGGACCAAAGCGGTCTCCAAGTGTGCCACTCTCCTGCAAAAGACGGTCTACCAGTGTAGTTTTACCATGGTCGACGTGGGCAATAATCGCAATATTGCGGATTTTTGTAATCGTATTACTTGTTATAGCATTCATAAGACAAAAAAAGTCCGGGCAATCCGTGGATTTACCTTTAAAAAATAAAATAGTGAAAAACTTTTAGCCAGTCAAACTAAAAGTGAAACAGCGTGCCAACACCCTTGTTGGTAAAAAGTTCCAGAAGGATACTGTGTTCAATACGTCCATCAACAATAACTGCAGATTTAACCCCACCCCGAATAGACTCCATCGCACACTCAACTTTAGGGAGCATACCACCGGAAATCGTACCGTCTGCGACCAAATCAGCTGTTTGTTTCATACTTAAACCCGTTAACAAATCGCCACTTTTATCCAATACACCGGCAGTATTGGTGAGTAGTATGAGTTTTTCGGCCTCAAGAGTCACAGCCAGTTTTCCAGCGACCGTATCTGCATTAATATTGTACGCAGATCCATCTGTTCCTACACCAATCGGAGCAATCACAGGGATAAAATTAACGTCGTCTAGCGAATCAACAAGAGCCGGGTCAATCGATTCCACATCACCAACGTAACCATAGTCAGCATGATCACCAAACTCATGTCGATACATTTTTGTAGCGCGAATCATATTACCGTCTTTACCGGTCAAACCAACCGCTTTGCCACCCTGTGCATTAATATTGGAAACAATTTCCTTATTAACCAAACCACCAAGAACCATTTCAACAATATCCATTGTCTCGCGATCGGTTACCCGCAAACCATTAATAAATTCACTTTTCTTTCCGGTCTTCTCAAGAAACCCAGAAATTTGCGGACCACCACCGTGAACGACCACAGGATTCATACCCACTAGTTTCATTAGAACAATGTCACGGGCGAACATTTTTTTAAGATCCTCATCAATCATGGCGTTTCCACCAAACTTAATGACTATAGTCTTGCCGTGAAATTCCTGTATGTAGGGCAAAGCTTCGGCAAGTACACCGGCAATCTGGTGGGGATCAGTAAGCTGTTCCATGAGACTAACGAAATGAAAATAAATAGAGGCCGGAGTATACCCGAGACGGCAAAAAAGGCCTCGCCTAGAAGTGGCAAAAATCAACATCGTTAGACTTTTTTTACAAAAAAGACCTGTTTTTGTGATTTTTTGCTGGTTTAGTGAGTATTACGACATGAACACCAGTATGTGGTAGTTCATTTAGATACCGTTTTTATGCCATTTCATAGCCAATTTTCAATCCATCTACACACAGATTTACTCGCTATAGACATACTATCGAGGGTTACAAAGTATCAGATCAACATTCACTCTTAGTTTTGCAAAAGACCCGAAAAAGAACTTCGTATGTTTCCCCAACCACTTGAAAAAAAGAGCGTGCCCGAGGCATGATGTAATTACACGAATATGAACTTAACACGATCCATGAAAACAGAACAACCCGACGAAACATACATCGTTTCGCCATCTGGGTTACTAGGCTCAAAACGCTTTTTACCCTTTTTTGCAACCCAATTCCTGGGCGCATTTAATGACAATATTTTCAAAAACGCCCTCATCATTCTAATTACCTTTGGTGTCGCAAACAGCGACACAACAAATACCTTAGTCAATGTTGCAGCAGCACTATTTATCCTTCCCTTTCTTTTATTCTCAGCATTAGCGGGGCAACTAGCGGATAAATGGAATAAAGCACGCTATATCCGCCGAGTAAAACAGGTGGAAATACTAATCATGTTTTTGGGGGCAATAGGGTTTTTACTTAACTCTATACCCATTTTACTTGGCGTATTATTTTTGATGGGAGCTCAAAGTGCATTTTTTGGGCCAGCAAAGTATGCCTTGCTACCCCAGCACCTAAAATCGACGGAACTCACCACGGGCAATGCATTGGTTGAGTCCGGTACATTTCTCGCGATATTACTTGGCACACTCGGTGGTGGCCTACTAATAAGCATGGAAAGTCTAGGTCCACTAATCACAGCATTGTGCGTCGTGTGTCTCTCTATCATTGGTTATCTTTCCAGTCGGTTTATACCCTCCGCCCCTGCCGTAAAACTTGATCTTAAACTTAATTTAAACTTATTTTCTGAAAGCATCACGATCGTTAAATACCTGAAATCCGAACATTCTATTTTCCTTTGTGTGCTGGGAATTTCATGGTTTTGGTTTCTTGGCACTATCTATTTAACCCAATTCCCCAACTACACGAAAACCATTCTGAATGGCGATGCTACTGTCGCAACTCTTTTACTGACTTTATTTTCCCTTGGAATTGGAGTTGGGTCTTTTATATGTGAGCGACTTTCTCGCGGTCGAATCGAAGCAGGATTAGTTCCAATTGGCATCATTGGGATGACAATTTTTGGTCTTCACCTAGGTGCTTACACTCCGATGGGCCCAGAAACCTTACCGATGAATGCGGCTATGTTTTTCCAGTCTGAGGGAAGTATTCGAGTGTTACTGGATCTATTCCTTATATCCATGTTTGGTGGTATTTATATCGTGCCGTTATACACACTCGTCCAACATCTTAGCGCTGTGGAACATCGGGCCAGAATAATTGCAGCAAATAACATTATTAATACTCTTTTCATGATACTGGCAGCTGTTATGGCTATTGTTGTTCTGGATGATGGCGCGACCATCAGTGATCTTTTCATCTACATTTCGATCATCAACATCGCGGTATCCATATATATTTTCGGCAAAGCACCAGAGTTTCTATTTCGTATGCTGGGTTGGATACTAATCCACAGCGCGTACCGAATACGAAGTCAAGGATTACGCAACATCCCGACAACAGGCCCTGCAGTGGTAATTTCTAATCATGTAAGCTATATCGACGCCATAATTTTCCATGCGTTAATACCCCGCCGCACCCGTTTTGTTATGGACCATGAAATCTACTCACTACCCGTTTTAAACTGGCTATTTCGTTCCGTCGGCGCGATTCCAGTCACCGATCCACGCATCGATCGACATATCGTCAAGCAAAGTTATGAACTGATCGCCGAAGCATTGGAAAGTGGTCACGTGGTAGTTATTTTTCCAGAAGGAGGAATCACTAGAAATGGAGATGTAATGCCATTTAAAAAAGGTATTGAAAAGATTATTAAGCGAACGCCAGTACCCATAATTCCAATGGCACTTCAAGGCATGTGGGGGAGTTGGTCTAGTTACGCAAATGGAGCACCATTTAGTTCGCTACCACGGCGTTTTCTAACCCAAATTTCCGTAGTCTCCAAACCAAAGATAAACCCAGACAACATTACTGCAAATGATCTATTCGAAGTAGTGAGGCAACTTCATGATGATCGCAAATAAGTTCGGATCCCACCTTTACATGCTAACTCTATCAGCAGAAAAGCTGCCACTATGAGAAATTATCTAACCCTTCCATTTTTTTTGATCAGTATTTGCACCGTTTAGTTATATCAGCTTGACCCTGCATTAACTACAGGGTTTATACTAGAAATCAAAACACTGGTCGGACGCCTTTACGCCTGACGATTGCAGAGTGAACCCAGAGCATGACTTCATTAGTTGGTAACCAACCGAGATTGTTATTCTTAAGTTGTTGTCATACTTGGCAACGCAGCGCTGAAAAATACACGATAGTGCTTAATCGGTTGCTCAATTGGCGATTTCGGTACTATCGCGTTTTTTCAGTTTACCGGCATACCTTGGCTGACACTATTTTTTATATCGTTAGCGATTGTAAAAGGACTGCTCACTTGGTGATTAATCCCTATCATGCTCATAGCAGGCTTTATAATATCCTGGTCTTATAACTTTTGGAGACTCAAAAAATGAGAAAAAGTATGTCATTAAGATTTTTTCTTCTAATCATCACTACGCTTACGCTAAACACAGCTTACCCGGCAAACACCAACCGTATCACTGATCCGGTCATACTGGGCGCAGGTGAGAAGCTGTTCCAAACTAACTGTGCTGTATGCCATGGAATAAAAGCCCAGGGTAAAGGTGAAGACTGGAATAAACCTAACACCGATGGCAAATCTCCACCACCACCACTAAATGGCACAGCACACGCTTGGCATCATCCCGTTGGGGCGCTCATGAAAACCATCAGGAACGGCACTATGCCTATCGGCGGCACTATGCCAGCATGGAAAAACACACTATCAAATGAGGAAATTTTTTCAATTATCGTCTGGTTTTCATCCCTCTGGCCTGACGAGATTTATAATGAATGGATGCGGAGAAATAAACAATGATATTAACCCGAGGAAAACTAGCCAAGCAGGTTAACTGCAATATCGAAACAATTCGATATTATGAAAAAGTCGGTATGCTGCCAACACCAACCAGAGGCGAAAACGGCTATCGTCAATACGGTAACGAGCATCTAAAACGTCTTCAATTTATCCTACGTGCAAAAGAGTTAGGCTTTAGCGGAGATTCCATAAAAAACTTGATGAAAATTACTAATAACACGTCGGACTTCACTAGAGCCCAAGTTAAGAACCTAACCGAAGAGCATATTTCAGATATTACTCAAAAAATAAAAGATTTACAAAATCTAAAGAAAACGCTGATATCGCTGTCCAATAATTGCGACGGATCTAACGAAAGTGCTGAACACTGCCCCATCATCAATTCAATATATGATGCTGCAGAATCAACCACTTCAATTTCCTAATCTAAAAATCAGTTTCGGTAACAAATTGAACTATTCGTCGGCTACCTTCGAGTAAATCTTCCTCACTATTAGTAAATGAAATACGAACAAAGCCTTCTCCAGTAGAACCAAAGGCACCTCCATCAAGAACCGCAACCCCGGTCGCCTCATAAAGACGCACAACAAATTCCGCACTGGATAAAGCAGTTTCCCGAATATCTACCAACAAAAACATGCCAGACATCGGTTTTTGACACTTAATGAGTGGCGCTTCTTTCAAAGCATTCAGCACAAGGTCTCTTCGATTACGATACGTATCACGCATACTCAGTGAATCCAGCTTACATTCAGACAAAGCAGTAATTGCCGCTTCCTGAACGAAACCGGGCATGCCATACAGCATAGATAACAACAGATTTTCTACATGATCGGCCACAGGTTCCGGTGCCACAATCCAACCTATACGCCAACCCGTCATGGCGAATGTTTTAGAGAAACTAGAAACAGAGATCACACGATCCTGAGCTTCAGGTATTGATGCAAAGTGCTTAAACTCTCCTTCATAAACCAGATCCGCATAAACTTCATCAGCAACAATCCACAAATCATGTTCGCAGGCTAAATCAACAATATGCTGCATCTCATCATCGGATAAAACTACACCGGTAGGGTTATTAGGGTTTGCCAGGAAAATACCACGAGTCTTGGCAGTAATTGCTGATTTCAGATCATGGTAATCGGTACGAAACCCTTCATCAACACGCTGTGCAACGGTAACCATTTGTGCACCTGTCGCACAAATTGCGGCTTCATAAGTCGTATATACGGGATCTGTAGTAATAATTTCGTTACCACTCTCGGCGACACACAACGATGCACAAAACAAACCACATTGCGCACCGGGAACTATCACGATATTTTGCGCAGTTACCTGTTGTCCGGTTTTTTCCGTATGCTGTTCAGCGATAAGCCTGCGCAGAGTTTCCTTACCACGAACATCCATATAGTGGGTATCGCCATCATCAAGAGCGCGCTTTGCGCTATCTACTATTTTAGATGGTGTATCAAAATCAGGATCACCCACGCTAAAAACAATTACATCTTCGCCGTTTTCACGATCCAACATAGCACGCGTGTGTATGTCCCATGCAGACGCGCCGCGACCACCGATTCGATCGACCAGAGAGGATAATGATGGCATTATATTTACTCAGACTTTAGTGTTGATGAAGAACTCCGTTGGCTCATTGTAAACGCCTACACGGGTATTATGATAGAGCGTCAGAGCAAATTTTCGACGAACTGTATGTCGTCTATAACAAAACTTCCGTTTGGCTGTATGAATCTAGAAAGCGAATATAGGAAAGACGCCTATCAGAATAATCAGCGTATACGCAGCAGTAAATACGTAGCAATGTTGAAGAGCGGTACCCATCTGCTAGAGATAAGCCAACAAAATACCAGCAAAGATAATGCCTCCGATCCAACTGTTATTTATAAACGCCTGAAAGCAAACAAGTCGCTCACGACTGCGACTCTGAAACACCAGCAGTGTTGCTACCATGGCCGCAATACCAAGACCAATATAAAAATATTGATTTAAGTCCAGATTCCTACCCAACAAAAACATCAATAAAAATGAGATCCCATAAAACAAACTAATTAAAGCAAGATCATAACGCCCAAACAGTATGGCGGTAGATTTGATTCCAATTTTTATATCGTCAGGACGATCGCTCATTGCGTAAAGCGTGTCATAAGCCACCGTCCAGCATAGATTTGCAGCAAGTAACATCCACGCCTCAGGTGGAATCTGATTACCGATCGCACTAAATGCCATCGGTATACCCCAGGAAAATGCTATGCCAAGATAAAACTGCGGGAAATGAGTAAAGCGTTTTAAAAATGGATAAGTGGCTGCTACAAAAAGCGCAATGAATGATAGTTTTATGGTTAGCGCATTGAGTTGCAAAACCAATCCAAATGCCAGTAGACCGAGTAAGACAAATAAACCCCAAGCTTCTTTTACGGTAATAGCACCACTTGCCAGTGGTCGATCCTTCGTTCTCTCCACATGCCCATCCATGTGGCGATCTGCATAGTCATTTACGATACAGCCAGCAGCGCGCATCACAATCACGCCCGTCACAAAAATCAACACAATGCCGGCCGGCGGATTGCCATCGCCCGCTATCCACAGCGCCCATAATGTAGGCCAAAGCAGAAGTAGCCAGCCAATTGGACGTTCAAGACGCATTAACCGAATGTACTGCCACACTCGGGATTGTGAACTAGACATTGACTAACTCCAGGCGACTACGCACCCAACGTTTTATCAGTTTATCAGCAACAAGCGGCTGCTGCTCAATGAGGACAAGGGAGGTATTCCTAACCATCGGCAACATAGCCTGATCCCGCAGTAAATCAGCAATAATCATTTTCTCTGCACCCGTTTGGCGAGTGCCCATTAGTTCACCCGGCCCTCGAATTTCAAGATCCTTACGGGCAACTTCAAAACCATCATTGGTTTTTTTCATTATTCCCAGTCGTTCACGAGCAATATCACCTAGAGGAGATTTATATAATAGAACGCAGTAACTGATTTTGGCACCGCGACCGACCCTTCCACGCAACTGATGCAGTTGAGATAAGCCAAGACGTTCCGCATTTTCTATTACCATTAAACTGGCATTAGGAACATCCACACCCACCTCGATTACGGTAGTCGCTACCAGCAATTGCACTTCACCCGAGCGAAACCGATGCATCACCGCCTCCTTATCCCGTGGCTTTAAACGCCCATGCACCAAAGCAATAGAAATACCATCCATCGTTTCCTGCAAATGGGTCGCGGTATCGGTCGCAGCCTGGGCCTCAAGAGCATCCGACTCCTCAATCAACGGACAAACCCAGTACACTTGCTCCCCGCGGTCACAGACAGATTTCACACGTTCAAGTATCTCGTCACGCCGCCCATCAGATATAACCACAGTTTCTACCGGGGTCCGACCCGGGGGGAGTTCATCGATACTGGTGACGTCCATATCCGCATAGATCGACATCGCCAACGAACGGGGAATCGGCGTAGCAGTCATAGTTATTTGATGTGGGGTTCGCCCCTCCTTGCGGCCCTTTTCACGTAATTGAAATCTCTGCATCACACCAAAGCGATGCTGCTCGTCAACAACAATCAGACCAAGATTATGAAATTCAACATCATCCTGAAAAAGCGCGTGAGTACCAATGATCATTTGAGTTACTCCGCTACGGATCGACTCCAGCACCGCGCGACGCTCCCGCATACCTTGCTTACCCACCACCAACGAAACATGAATACCTAAAGGCTGGAACCATTTTAAAAAATTCTCCAGATGCTGTTCTGTCAGAATTTCAGTTGGCGCCATTAGCGCAGCTTGATAGCCAGATTCAATAGCATCCAAACAGGCCGCTGCACCTACCAGAGTTTTACCTGACCCAACATCACCCTGTATTAATCTATACGCAGGCTCTTCGCGGACTAAATCAGCACGTATTTCTTCGATAGCTTTTAGTTGCGCCCCCGTAAGCTCAAAGCCCAGCGTATCAAGAAGTACTGGCCAGTGTTGTTTGGAAACTTCGAGTACACAACCATTCTGCTGGCGTCGTAATTGCCTACTCTTTAGTGACGCTAAATGATGAGCAACAAGTTCCTCGAAGCCTAACCGCATACGCGCGGGATGATTCGCCTCATTCAACATATCTACATCAGTGCCAACAGGGGGTCGATGCAACAGGTTCAGAGCACTAATCAAATCGGGAAAACGATTACTCTCAAGCACAGATAAGGGCAGCAATTCTTCAACGAATTCCGCAGCGCGATCCAATACCTGCTCGACCAGCTGACGAATAACTTTTTGACCCAAGCCCTGGGTTGTTGAATACACTGGGGTAAGTGGCGTCTTGTCATCCGAATCTTCGGGCTCGCCATCGAGTATCGTATATTCCGGATGAATCATCTCCAAGCCTCTCGGCCCTCTTCTCACTTCTCCGAAGCAACGTATCCATTCAGCTTTTTCCAGTGCCTTTTGTTGAGCACCTGAAAAATAGAACATACGGACGGTGAGTTGACCTGTGTTGTCACGAATAGAGGTTAACAGACTCCGCCGACGACCAAAATTCACTTGGCATTTTTCAACCATCGCTTCCACAACCGAATCGACACCATGTCTTAGTGTCGCAATTGGATGAACCGTACTGCGATCCTGATAACGCAACGGTAAATGAAACAACAGATCTGCAATACTATGAATATCTAAACGATGCAGTTTTTCGAGCAGTCGCGGACCTACGCCCTTGAGTTGATCTATTGTGCTGAGGTCTGCGGATGTTTCCGGCATGAAGAGTAGATGGGGTTAACCTATGCGACGGGAAACGTGAAGTATGGATTTCTTCTGCTTACGCAACTCACGCAATATTGCTGCAAGATGAATACGGCTTTTTACGCTAATGGTAAATCGCATGACCGAATGTCGACCATCCTTGGACTCAACAGAAACGTTATTAATGTTGCTGTCTTGCTCGGCGATTGTGGTTGCCAGACGCGCAAGAACACCAGGCCTATCTTTAGTATCAATTCTCATATCAACTGAGAAGTCTCCACTCACCCTCTTAGACCATTCAACCGACAGCCAATTTTCAGGATGTTTCTCCTGCTCAACAATATTTGGACATATACCGCGGTGAATAACCAGACCGCGTTCAGCAGAAAAATGGCCAATAATGGCATCGCCGGGTATAGGTAAACAACATCGGGCATAGGTAATCATAAGCCCTTCAGCACCGTGTATTGGCAGCGGTTGTGTATCCTTAATGACATACTCTCCATCAGGGAATAGCTGTCGCGCAACCATCATTGGTAAACGTTTACCGGTGCCAATATCCTCTAACAACTCGTTCCAATCAGCCAGTTTTAAATTATCCAACAGCCACATTTTCTTATTTGTCGATAGTCGCTGATTCTGGCCAATCTGCTGCAGTGATACATTAAGTAACTGGCGACCAAGTTTCGCCGCATCTTTTTCGCGACGGTTTTTTAAGTTATTACGAATATTTGTACGTGCTTTCCCAGTAATACAAAAATTCAACCAAGAAGGTGTGGGATGGGACGATTTAGCAGTTACAATCTCAACCTGATTACCACTGACTAACACGGTATGCAGCGGAACCATTTCTCGATCTACCTTTGCACCAACACAGTGATTACCAACTCCAGTATGCACTGCATAGGCAAAATCTAACGCGGTTGCACCTTTCGGTAACTTGAGAATCTCACCCTTGGGAGTAAATACATAAACCTGGTCTGTAAACAAATCAGTTTTTAAATGCTCAAGAAACTCGGTCGGAGTCCCTGCCTGAGGCTGAATTTCCAGCAACTCCATTAACCATTGCTGCGCTACCTGTTGCGGTGGATTTTCCTCAGAATTGTGTGTTTTATAAGCCCAATGAGACGCTACCCCGGTCTCCGCAATACGATGCATGTCACGGGAACGAATCTGCACTTCCATCAATTGACCGAGGCGGTCAAGTACCTGACTGTGCAACGACTGATATCCGTTGGATTTTGGGATAGCAATGTAATCCTTAAATTTACCATGTACCGGTTTGTAATTATCGTGCACGACTCCCAGCGCCCTGTAACAATCTTCTCGAGTCTCGACAATAACTCGTATCGCGTAGATATCCCCTAGATCAGAGAAATGCAGTCGTTTCTGCTGCATTTTGCGATAAATACTGTATACATTTTTTTCCCGGCCAAAGACCTCCGTCGAAATACCCTTATCAAATAAACTGTCTCGCAACGATTGGCTAACCTGCTCGATCATTTTCTTTCGATTACGACTAATTTTCTTTACTTCGTCACTAATCGCTTTATATCGTTTGGGATACAAATAACGGAAACTCAAGTCCTCAAGTTCCTGAGCCCAGGCATGCATACCAATGCGCGTGGCTATAGCGGCGTAAATATCCAATGTCTGTTTGGATATCCGTTGCTGCTTATCAGTAGGCATGCTCTCCATCGTTCTCATATTGTGCAAACGATCAGCAAGCTTTATAAGAATGACCCGTATATCCTTAGACATCGCCAGTAACATTTTGCGAAAGTTTTCAGCCTCAGCTTGTTCCTTACTATCAAACTCAACCTGGCCGATTTTGGTAACACCTTCGACCATATTAACCACATCCTCACCAAACTTATTGGCAAGTTCATCGCGAGTGATGTCGGTATCTTCAAGAACGTCGTGAAGTATGGCCGCCATTAAACTTCGACTATCTAATCGAATTTCGGCGAGAATTCTCGCAACAGCAATGGGATGGAAAATATAGGGTTCGCCACTCTTGCGGTTTTGGCCGTCATGGGCGGCGGCACCAACAAGATATGCTTCGTCTATTTGTTCAATTTCCTGAGGAGCCAGGTATTCGGAGAGGTATTTTCCCAGATCATCGATTAATATCCGACTTTCCGGAACAGTTGCTGTCGGCGCAATAGCCACTAACTATCGAGGATATCGTTGAGGATATCCTCGCCGAAAGAGAATAGACATATCGTGATAATGAGCATCGATAATTTGGACATGCCTGTTTGTTATTACTGCCCTGGTAACTCCGTTTCTGGAGAAACGTCTTCTGATGAAGCTTCTTCGACAACCGCCGAATCCTCAACCATAGTAACTTCCATCGCAGGTTCCATAGAGCTGGCATCCGCAACAGTCGATTCTGAGCTATCTTCACTCACAAGATTATCTGCACTTATAAGCTGATCTGACGGAGCCCCTGCAGCATCATTAGCAATAGCATCTTGAACGGCTTGCTTTTCAGCAAGCAACTCAGCGCCCATCGCTGCAGCTATTTCCGCGGCAATATCAGCAGAAACTTCGCCGAGTGCGGCTGAAGTTGCGCCAATTTCCAACTCATCTTCTTCACCAAGTTCGCCGGCCAGTAAATCATCAAGCGGATCTGTATCAAAAGTAACGGTTTCTACTTTTTCAATCAAAATATCCCGAGTCACCTTGCCTTCTGCAATTTCACGCAATGCTACTACAGTATCTTTATCATTATCCCGCGGCACCATTGGGTCGCTGCCAAGGGCCAGTTGTCGGGCGCGCTTTGTAGCAACCAGAACCAGTTGAAAGCGATTATCAACATGTTCTAAACAATCTTCTACAGTAACTCGTGCCATGTGTAAGTCTCAAATTTTTCAGTGTAAACAGAATAACTAACCATAATTGCTTCGCAATATAGTTGAATTAATTAAAGAGGGAATCGTGGGGACAACCCCGGTACTATCCTATACTGCTAAAGTCTAACGGTTTTCTCAATGAAAACAAGCTTTTCGATGTCAATTTCCGTGGTTTTTATGCTTGGAGACGCCCCATCGAGGAGTCGCTCCAGCTCTTTTAGGGATTCAGAAAACTCACGATTGACAATCACGCAGTCATATTCACTGTAATGACTCATCTCGCTTATCGCTTTTTTCATCCGTGCTTCGATAACATCATCCGAATCTCGACCCCGTTGTAAAAGTCGTACACGCAGTATTTCTAACGAGGGCGGCAAGATAAAAATACTTAAAGCGTCCGGAATCAAATGCCTAACCTTTCGCGCGCCTTGCCAGTCGATATCGAGAATCACATCCATTCCATCGTCTTGCCGATTCTCGGCCTGTAATCGCGATGTTCCGTAATAACGCCCAAATACTTCAGCATATTCAAGAAATTCATTGCGCGCAATCATATCCTGAAAGGTACTGTCATCTATAAAAAAGTAGTCTTGACCGTTAACCTCACCAGCACGCCGATCTCTTGTCGTGTGGGATATAGAAATCACCGTTGAAGGGCGACTCTGAACAATTGCGCGCGCAAGACTGGTTTTACCCGCACCGGATGGCGCGGAGAGAATTATCATGCGACCCCGCCGACTACCCGCTTCAATCAATGTCTATTCACCACTTCAACCATTACACACAACGCACAGCTCCTTTTTATTCTAATAATACGCACGTTACCGTCATTGAAACTTGCTGGCTCAAGATTAATGACTGCGTCTAAAACTTATCCCAATATTTACCGCTTCAACAAATATCAGATTTGTAACTGTCTATATACTATCTCGCCAACGATGCCAAGTAAGTTTTGAAAAAATCTGTTTTACACCCTAAAAACGGGCGATTTCCAGACCCCGAATACTTATTGAGTTAGTACTCAGACACGAATGGACTTTTTAGTGAGCCCATAGGCGTAAAGCGCCAGAATCGAAGTTAATAGAATATAAATCGCTCCACCGAAAGCCAGAGCTTCGATAGTGACTCCAAAATCAATTAAGACACCTAATAAAACTGGAGACAACGCGGTGAAAAAAACCATAATGGCCGCTCCAAGGGATTTTATTGATGCCAAATAACGTAATCCGTACATTTCCGCCCAGAACGGTGCAGACACCGTGCCCTGTAAACCAACCGTAATGCCGGTTAACACCAAAAACGCGCCTCCCCAAAATAACCCCTGGGTCATAGACAAAATGGCCAACCCAACCCCCATCGGCAGGCCTATAAATGGTACGAGTCTAATGGCGCCGTATCGATCTACAATAATTCCAGTTAATAATTTTGTACCCACCGACACCATCGCATATACCGCAAACAACGATGCCCAGCCTGATAGCGACCAGCCTTTGGATTCAACCAAATGGATTTGATGAAAAATAAATCCCGTAAACATTAATTGTTGAGACATTAATCCGGGCAAAAATAGGTAGAACCGCTTATCCGTTAAAACGTGGGCTCTCGTCCACTGTTTTTGATTTCCGTCTGACTCAATTCTCCCAGGATCAGAACTGACTCCACTCTCAACAGGCAACTCGCCAAGATATTTCTGGTGTCGTTTATGATGTTCACGGAGCAGTAGAATTATCGATAGCAGCATTGCAACAAGGGCAACAACGGCGACAATTATCCATGCTTCTCGCCAGCCAAATCCAAGTACAAGATAAACAGCAACACTGGGAATAACCGCTTCTGAAAACGCATACCCCATTCCAGCCAGAGCACTCGACTTGCCCTTATTATTGGTTAGATAGCGAACCATAGCGGTAGAACTGGCGAGACACATCAAGCCCTGGCCAAATTGACGAAGAAGAAAGATCCCAATTATCAAAAATACAACCTGATAACTGAATGCGATGAGTAAACACCCGCCGACAAGACCCACGACCACGGTGATAGAAAAACGTTTTAGATCGACTCGATCAATTAACGAACCACTCCACAAGATAACAATCGCACTCATCAATGTGGCTAGAGAATATATCCCCCCAAACTGCCCATCAGATAAGTTAAGTTCTGCTCTTATATCACCGCTAAAAATAGATATAAAAAAGGTTTGGCCGGGAAAGGACCAAAATGTCATTAGAAAACCGAATAGCAGAAATTTCCACTCAGAACGAATTAAATGAAACACGCTACAGTTGCCTAAAAATCAAGAATTGAATGGTTTTTATAAAAGGTGCAAGTATTCAATAACCGAAACCTAAAAGAAATACGGTGTCGGATCATACACCGATGCAATCTCCATGATGTAAGCATTATCCAGTGTGAATAATGATTGTGCCCCAACTATACGCAATAGCTCAACCAAGCAGTGTCGATATCAAACGCGCTCTTGACATTGGTCCCTGTGAAGCCTTGGTGCCGAATGTGCGAAATGTAAATGAAGCGCACCACGGGGTTGATGCCGCCGATACGGTACCGAAGGGCATCGCGGCGCACAGTAAGTATCCCGTAAAGTTAGTACAAGACTTACGATAAGGATCACTGTTGTCCCGTTAGGGAAAAAGAAAAGCCCTGATTTTCGAGCCATTTGATCGAAAAGCGGAAGACGAGGAAGACGAGAGAAGACGAGGACATCCAAACGAGGAAGACGAGGAAGACGAGGACATCCAAAGAATAAAATTCGTAAAGCCAGATTCGGACTCATTTAACTTTCAACTCAACCAGCACTTCTAGGGATAAATCAGTGAATATTCGCCGAATTGAAAAACACTAACGAATTATCTGTAGAAGTTTCGATCTAATCTGACACATTGCAATGATTAGAGGTTGCAAAGAAGAGAGTTACCCGTTTTGATGTAATTGCTTACATCACACAAAACGTTAAAGGTAACTCTCATGATTCATAC
>CAJQKF010000111.1 GCA_905478855.1 uncultured Gammaproteobacteria bacterium | reverse complement strand
AAAAACTGTATTACAATGTGCCATGGTCTGGTTTTTTGATTTGATTCAATGAGTTGTCGTAAACCCTATTTTATCAAATCGCTCGAAAACCAGGCCATTTCTTTTTCCTTAACGGGACAGCAGTGATTTAGTGTAGAAATATATAGACGTATCTTCAAGCACTAGATATAGCAAGACAGCACTATATTTCTATGGTCATACTAACACGATGGGGTAGGTAGAATTCAAATAGGATATGCAATCTATAATCGCTTTACGACAAGATAATAGCGCTTACATTTAAAAACGTTAAAAATTCAGTTTGGGAAGTTAATTACGATAGTTTTTTGGCTGACAGATTAAGTGTTTAAAGCAATTGAGCATCAATTGCCTTTTACTATTCTTGCATTTCGATCTGTATTTTGCCTTTTTTTGATACAGAAATATTGAAAACATTACCATTGGGGCATGTCGCATTAACTAGCCGAGTACCGTTATCGTCGGTCATATCGGAGTTAATTTTCTGAACTGTCTTTCCTCCACAATCAAATCCCTTGAGTATAAGCATAGTGGCAATATCTTCTTCAATGGTAACCGCGTAACTACTAAATGGAAGCAGTAATGCGATAAAAAATGCAATAGTAGTAATGTGTTTCATGTTTTATCCTCAATAATTGATTGCCAAATTTGATCACGTGCTACATAAATATCTTCGGCAAGTGTTGGATCTTTATCGTCTAACAGTGTGAGTGTCTTAAGAACCAAGCCATCGAACTCAGATCGGCTCTTGCTGAGGTCACTTTTCGGGTCTGCTTTTCGAATATTTTCCATTAGGTCCTCAACATCGCCTTTCAGTGCAAGTTTGGTAAATAGACCAATAGCCTTCGTGCTCTTTAGGCGCTCGATCAGTGTATCGATACTAAAAGCCGGTACTATTTCAATTGTCGGTAGCGCACCAACAAAAATTGGTTTAGTACTCGAATGGGCGGTGGCAGTGCTACTGATCATAATTCCCAAGAAAATAGTTATTAAGCCAAAAAAGAGTTTAGTCCTTTGCAGCTTAACCGATGATGAACAACGCGGTGTTTTCATTGTAAAAGTAGTGACTTTTTTAGTTACGAAACGACGGCATATACACGAGAAAGATAATCTTATAGTACGACTATACAATTTACATCAACTGAATTGTCAGCACGTAATTAGATTGTGACTCGTAACTATAACCTGATTTTTTATAAAAAGTCGTTAACTCGGGCTTAGTAGTGGTTTTTATAAGAGAAAGAAGAGTAAATAATCGCTACACTGCGTGCCCGTAAAAGATGACGAGTGGAACACAAACATTGCAACATATTCGCCAGCCAGGCGCTTTTGATTATTTTAAATTAACCATATTAGGATGCTTGTGGTCGTCAGCATTTTTGTGTGTTGAGATAGCGTTACAAAATTTCAGTCCGCTGGTAATCGCAAATTGGCGAATCGTCATAGCGACTCTTACACTGCTACCGATTGTGTGGTTTTTCAAAGAAAAATGGCCACGTAGTATGCATGTTTGGACGTTGCTAACCGGAGCGGGTTTTTTATACAACGCCATTCCGTTTACGCTTATTAGTTGGGGCCAGCAATCCATATCAAGCGGCATGGCCGCGTTGTTGATGTCGAGTGGTCCCTTTGTTGCGCTCCTTTTGGCGCATGTGTTTACAGCCGACGAAAAATTTTCCGTGATTAAACTGATCGGTATATGCATCGGATTTTCCGGAGTCGCCCTGTTACTCGGTGCGGAAGCATTTAGCGGTAGTGTGCAGACCTTAACCGGTCAGTTAGCAATGATTGCCGCGGTTAGCTGCTACGTACTTTCGTCATTAGTCATTCGTCGTATCCAAGGTGTTACACCCTTGATGATAAGCATGACAGTACTGGCAACCTCTAGTGTTTATATGTTGCCGTTGGTTTTTCTTATTGCTGAGCCATTGCCGCCAATTACTAATCAGTGGTCAGTCGTGGCGTTGGTTTTTCTAGGGGTATTTCCGACTGCTGCCGCGTATATTATCAGGGTACAAATGTTGCAGCAGGTAGGCACCACATTCATGGCCCAGGTAAGTTATTTAATTCCGCCGTTTGGTTTATTTTGGGGATGGTTGTTCCTTGATCAGGTGCCAGCGAGTACCACATGGATAGCACTGCTACTTATCTTGGCAGGTCTTGCCGTTACCAGCACAAAATATGCTCGCCGTTCTGCTTGAGCTATTGTTAAGGTATGAAACGTATCGGTCTTTTCAGAAAACATAAACTCATTATCTAGTTTCTAAATGAATAACTCTCTACACATTAATACACCGCTGCTTCGTTCAGCTGTGTTATCCAGCCCTAGTCAAAATGTTTGGCTAAAGCTCGAAGCAATGCAACCATCAGGATCATTCAAGAATCGTGGTATTGGCGTTGCGTGTCAGCATTATGTTGCCCAAGGTGCACGTCGCTTGATTAGCTCAAGTGGTGGCAATGCGGGTATTGCCACAGCATATTGTGGGACACAACTAGGAGTGGCCGTGCATGTCGTGGTGCCACAGAATGCTCCACAAACAGCTATTAATGCTATTCAGAGATTTGGTGCCGAGGTAGAAATTCATGGCAGTACCTGGCAAGAAGCTCATCAACGGGCATTGTCGTATCTGGATGAGAATAGTTGTTTGATTCATCCATTTGATGATCCATTGTTGTGGCCGGGACATGCAACCATGATTGATGAGGTCGTCGAAGCCGGAGTTATACCGGATTCGGTGATTCTTTCCGTGGGTGGTGGTGGTTTGTTGTGTGGAGTTGCAGCCGGTCTAAATAAACATCAGCTGGGCGAGGTGGAGATCGTTGCGGTTGAAACCCATGGTGCCGCATCGCTACATGCAGCCATTGCAGCGGGCCATCCGGTTATGCTCGACGAAATTACTACCATTGCCAATACCCTTGGGGCCAAACAGGTCTGTCAGGCTGCATTTGATGTGACCGAGCAGCACAGCGTAATCAGTCATCTGGTGAGTGATGGGCAAGCCTTAGAGGCTAGTCAAAAATTTCTGGAGGATCATCGTATTCTGGTCGAGCCGGCATGCGGTGCGACATTAGCTGCTGTCTACAACAAAATGCCGAGTCTGCAAGACAAGAGAAATATACTGGTTGTAGTTTGTGGAGGTATGGGTGTTAGTACAGAGCAGATCGCCAATTGGCAGCAGCAGTTGGAATCGGCCTAAAGTATATAGATTATCTAATAGTATTCATCCGCCAAGCGCGGATGAATAACTAAGGTAGGTTATGTATTGCCTACAAACAGTGGGCGTGGAATGCGATGTGCTCGCCAATAAAGGAACCGATAAAATAGTAGCTGTGGTCATAACCCGGTTGCATACGTATCTCAACCGCTTGACCCCCTGCGTCACAGGCCGCCTGAAATAATTCGGGTTTCAGCTGTTCTGCTAAAAACTGATCGGCATCGCCCTGATCAATCAGAATGCGGTTAGCTGAACGCGCACCGGACTTGATTAGCTCGGTGGCATCATGACGCTTCCAACTTTCTTTATTGTTACCAAGGTATCCGCCTAAGGCTTTATCGCCCCAAGGGCACTGACTTGGGGCACAAATCGGTGAGAAGGCCGAAATAGATCGATAACGATCGCTGTTATTAAGTCCAATCGTTAAGGCACCGTGACCACCCATGGAATGACCGGTAATGCCTTGACGCCCTGCATCGGCGGCAAAGTTTTTCATTACGAGGGCTTGTAACTCATCCACAATGTAATCGTACATGCGGTAGTTACTTGACCAAGGTGCTTCGCTGGCATTCACATAAAAACCTGCACCAGAGCCAAAGTCGTAGCTATCATCTTCGCCAGCAATATTGGCACCACGCGGACTGGTATCCGGAGCAACCAGCATAATACCGTGTTCCGCGGCATATCGCTGGGCGCCGGCTTTTACTGTAAAGTTTTCTTCAGTACAGGTTAAACCAGATAGATACCAAAGCACCGGAACCGGTCCATCAGCTGCTTGTGGCGGCTGATACACAGCAAATTGCATGGGGGTGCCGGTCGCTGATGATTGGTGACTATAAACACCCTGAGTTCCGCCGAAGCAGATATTTTCGCTAACAGTATTCATCGATTAGAAATTGATTACGCTGCGAATAGATTCACCGGAGTGCATTAAGTCAAATGCCTTATTAATATCCTCAAGTGGCATTTGATGAGTAATCAAATCATCAATATTGATTTTACCTTCCATGTACCAGTCTACGATTTTTGGTACATCAGTTCGACCCCGTGCACCACCGAACGCGGTACCCTTCCAAACACGACCGGTTACTAATTGAAACGGACGTGTTTTAATTTCCTGGCCGGCGCCGGCAACACCAATGATGATTGATTCGCCCCAGCCCTTATGACAACATTCCAGCGCTTGACGCATTACATCTACATTACCGATACACTCGAAACTGTAGTCTGCACCACCTTTGGTTAGCGATACGATGTACGGGACCAAATCACCTTCAACTTCAGATGGATTGACGAAATGTGTCATGCCAAACTTGGTGGCCATTTCTTCGCGATTTGGATTCAGATCCACGCCTACAATCATATTGGCACCGGCTAAACGGGCGCCTTGAATAACATTTAATCCGATTCCGCCAAGTCCAAATACCACAACGTTATCTCCAGGCTTTACTTTTGCCGTGTTAATAACAGCGCCAATACCGGTGGTTACACCACAGCCGATATAGCAAACCTTATCGAAAGGAGCGTCTTCGCGAATTTTAGCCAAGGCGATTTCGGGCAAAACTGTGTGATTAGCGAAGGTAGACGTACCCATATAATGGAATACTCTGTCTTTACCTAAAGAAAAACGACTCGTGCCGTCAGGCATAACGCCCTGGCCTTGGGTTTCGCGAACTGCCTGACACAGATTGGTTTTACCACTGGTGCAGTAATCACATTGTCGGCATTCTGGTGTATAAAGTGGAATAACATGATCGCCCACTTTCAGGCTGGTTACACCCGGTCCGACATCTACCACGACACCGGCACCTTCATGCCCAAGAATGGCAGGAAACAACCCTTCAGGATCCGCACCCGAGCGGGTAAATTCGTCGGTATGGCAAACACCGGTTGATTTTATTTCAACCAGTACTTCGCCTTCACGTGGGCCATCCAGATTAACGGTTTCGATAGAAAGGGGTTTTCCGGCCTGAAAGGCAACGGCGGCGCGTGTTTCCATGTGTACTCCTCGACAGATGTAAAAATTATATTTGTAAACCGGTAATGATAATCGAGAAGGGGATTGATGAAAATGCCTTTGTTGCTTATTCCCTTGGTTGCGTGGCATTTTACTATGCACTATAACGTAGACATCAATAATTCAAATATATCTGCTTTGCCACCACTTCGGCTCTTTTTATGACAGAACTCCCCATCTCAATTGACCCGGTTTTACTCGGTCTGGCGATTGTTGCAATCACCGCTATTCTGGTCATCGTTGTGTTAATTCGCCAGAAGCCGGTTGATTTTCAGGAAATAAAAAATCTGGTGTTAGAAGAGCACCGTCAATTGCGCGAAGCAGCTACTCGCGATGCATGGGAAAATCGCGAAGAATTATTATCCGCGCAATCGACCGCTCAACAAACGTTAATTACCAGTGTTGCCGAACTCGGTCGTATCCAGCGTGAGGCGATAAAGGATTTGGAAAATCGTGTCTTGCATTTGGCAGAGCGAGGGGATGATCAGCAAGATCGTTTACGGGAAACCATCACTCAGCAATTTACTGCCTTGCAGCAATCCAATGAGAAACAGTTATTGGAAATGCGCACCATTGTTGAGGAAAAACTGCATCGTACATTGGAGCAGCGGCTTGGCAGTTCCTTTCAGCAAGTGGCAGACCAATTAAGTGCTGTGCAAAAAGGTTTGGGCGAAATGCAGAAGTTAGCCGGTGGCGTGGGTGACTTACAACGTGTGCTTACTAACGTCAAAACACGAGGTACTTGGGGCGAAGTGCAGTTAGGAGCCTTACTCGAAGATGCCCTTGGTGTGGGTCAATACGAGCGTAATGTTCAGACTCGCAAAAATAGCCAGAATACGGTTGAGTATGCCGTGCGCTTACCCGGTCAAGATGATGATTCTATCTGGCTACCGATTGATGCGAAATTTCCGATCGAAGACTACCAGCGCCTACTCGATGCATCCGAGGCTGCCGATTCTGCCGCTGAAGAACAGCATTTAAAAGCACTGTTAGCGGCGATTCGAAAATCGGCGCAGGAAATTGCCGAAAAATATGTGGAGCCACCGTACACCACAGATTTCGCCATTCTGTTTTTACCCACTGAAGGTCTTTATGCCGAAGTTTTGCGCCAACCGGGTTTGGTGGCACAACTGCAAACCGAGCACCGTATTGTAGTGGCCGGCCCAACCACACTGGCGGCCATGCTCAATAGCTTGCGCTTGGGATTCAAAACACTGGCGATTCAGCAAAGGTCCAGTGAGGTGTGGAGACTACTGGCGGGAGTAAAAACCGAGTTTGATCAGTTTGGTGGGCAGTTGGATAAACTCAAAAAACAACTCGACAGTGCTTCGCGCACAGTAGATCAAACCGGTACCCGAACTCGAGCTATGGCGCGTAAGTTGCGCGATGTTGAGCAACTACCTGGCCAAACCACAACGGATCTGTTTGCCGACGAGGATCATATATCGTGAGTATGCAAAAAGATCGCACAGGAATATTTTCAGCCACTGTTGGCTGGCTACTAGGTTTAGTCGTTACTCTAGTCATAGTATTCTTAACCGATATTGTTGATCTAGAGAACGGCTATTCCCCAGACGTGGGTTTTCGATTGCAAACCAATGCGTTTTTTCAAGGTGAACTCGCCATTCGTCATCACCCCATGCATCATGAACACGATATGGTGTGGGCACGCAACGGCCTGCAACAACCGTGGGGTTTGGGGGTACCAATTTTACGCATGCCATTTGAACTTGCCGCCAGAGCAGGGGGTATGGAACACTTTCCGGACCGCTGGGTACTGGTCTTTTATATGTTTATTGGTGTTAGTTTACTGATACGAGGTTTGCAAAGTGTTTTACGTAGCGTAACCAATTTGTCCAACTCCATGGGTATTATGTTACTACTGTTAGCAACATGGTTTAGTGTGGCAAGCCCTATGTTTATTGGCATGTTGTCCGGGCGGCTAGTGGTCTACGAAGAGGCCGTTGCCTATCTCTTATTTTTCCAGTGGGCATTACTTGGCATGTTGCTGCTGTTTGCGGCAACGGGTCAATGGCGCTGGTTTGTATGCCTGTGTCTGTGCGCCGGATTTGCGGCTTATATACGACCAAGCGGGGTGTTTCCTGCCGTTATTACAATGTTTTGTGCATTCGCTGTAGCCTGGCGCGATCAATGTAAACCTAAGACCACCATTATCTACATGGCGTCGCTGTTTTGTGTATTGCCACTGTTATTGATGCTGCTTAACTACATACGTTTCGAATCGATCATCAATTTTGGGCAGTTTCAGGTGCTCACCTTTTTACCGCTGCTGATTTACGTGAGTAATTTTAGCGATCCGTTTCAGGCTGTAGGTTTATGGGACGCTGTGGTTGAGTTGTTTGGGAGTCTTTTTTATCTACAGCGTATTGTCGAAGTTGAAGTGTGGCAGAGTATTTATCCTAAGGGTTGGCATGGGTGGGAGGCATCGGCATTGCGTATGCGGGAGTATTACTTTACGAGCTTGCCTTCTTATTACTTAGGGTTATTGGTTATCGCTTGGTGTGCGCTGGCTTCTTGCTGGCGTGGCTTATCTCTGCCGCTGAAAATTGCCACGGTCTGGTCGACAGGTGGATTTCTATTTTTATTTGGCTTCTATATGTATACACCGGTTCTAGCGTCTCGTTATTTAATCGATATGCTGCCGCAAATTGTTATACCCATTGTTTTATTGGGTATCGTCGTGTTGCCAGCGGTATATGTCAGATTGAACACTTTAGCCCAATGGCTTTTCCTTGGTCTAGTTTCTAGTGTTATAGGATTTACACAAGGCATGCATTTTCTTCACGCTCAAGAATTTATCCCCGATTTTTATAAGGGACGTAATCAACCGGTTAGTTATGAGCATATTGAGCCTAAATTACGGCCGAAGCCTATATCTTTCGGCTATTTGCCAAACCAATATATGTGTGGTCAGGTAGCGCATAATTACAATATTCCAAATAACACCTGGAATTGGAATCCGAGGCGTTCAAATGATCGTTCCGATGGCTGTGATCTATCCGTTGCATCTACCCTGTTTTTCCCTCCGTTTCAGTGCATCACGCTGGATACCTTACTCACACCATTTACCATTGATGCAGTAGAATACTCAACAAATACTGCGTCTTTTCGTATGCGGAGTGGACGTTACGAGCTGATAAAAACGGCAGTAATGCCCAAGGGTGAAGGGAGGCACAGCAGTACATTTTGTCTGCCGGATGGCGCAAAACTGCATCATCGGTGGAATCAAGTTATCATTGGCTGGGTGCCGCCAGAATATTTGCGGCATAAAGCCATTGCGCCTGTTAAACTTCTCGGTGCATCGATCACACGATAGTTAAAAGGAAGCGCGTAGTATGAAGTTACGATTTTCAATTCGGTTTTTTATCATAATTTATTTATCAATATTGGCCGCGGAAGCATGGGCTGGGCCGGTTGAAGATGCAAATAAATTACTCGGTGAGCAAGCCTTTGAGGCGGCACTTAAGGTGGTTGAAGACGGGTTAAAAGCTGATCGCAATAATGAGAATTTATTAGCGTTAAAAGGCTACAGTTTGACCAAGCTTGGGCGTTATAAAGAAGCTATTAAGTTTTATAAGCGCATGATTCGCCGCGCACCTAAGGATGCTCAATGGATGGCCAATTTGATTACCGTTTACCGGTGGCAGGGCGATACAGATAAGGCTATTGAAACGGCGGAGTTAATGATACGAACTTTTTCACAAAATCCTCGAGGTTATGAGATGCTCGGCGATATTTATCTGCAGTTTGCACGAGATTACTATCAGCAAGGGGTAAAAACTGCCGGAGAAAAGAATCCCTCGTTAAATCGAAAATTGTATGTATCAAGCAACTTTAATCAAATTGCGCAAAATCTGGTTGCTGTTAATCAGCAGCCAGTTAAGCGATCCAGCGAAACTATTGCACCGAAATAATTCTGTTATTCCGGGGACATAGTATGGAACTATTGGTTTGGATGTTGACTTTTTTATTGACGAGTTTCGCCCTGTCGAGACGTTTATATTGAGTTATTTTAAATAGTTCTCATCGTAGGTTGGGTTGAGTTTACGAAGCCCAACAGGCTAATCCCGTTCGGTATAAATGCGTTGGGCTTCGCTGGCTCAGCCCAACCTACGGTTTGCGCCGCTTGCTCATGAGTTCGCAGCCCTTCGGGTTCCTTCACTGCAATGGCTATTCAAGCGTGTGTATTGAATTAATTTTGCGGATGATTTGGCTATTTAAGCGCCACTTTTTCGTAGGTTGGGTTGAGTTTACGAAGCCCAACAAGTCAATCCCGTTCGGCATAAATGCGTTGGGCTTCGCTGGCTCTTAAGCTCTTAGTTACCGCGTAATTCCTCTTGAATATTTGCTAATTTGCGTGCAAATGGCTCAATACTTTGAAGTGATTCGGAGAGTTGGGTAATGGCGTTGCGAGCATCATTTCCGGTGTTGAACATACCAGACACCACCACAAATTGAGTATCGTGCTCGTATACATGGGCTACACCTTGCAGTTGATGGGTACGAATAAAAATACGCACCTGCTCTAGAGAGTCGAGTCGCTCTAGCTCCAGCGAATAGTCGTTAGGGTCCTGGCTGAATAGCCATAGTTTTTCTTGTTGGTGCCAATCACTGGGTAACTCGGCCACATCACTATTTTTAATGCTATCGTTTATTTCCTTATTAACTGTATCCAGCAATACAGAGGCATCAAAATGCCCGTTTTCCGCCGCTAGAATTAACCAACTCTGCGCACGCACTGGGTCTCTAGGTATGTGTTTATTGTCGGTTAATAATACCGCCAGGTTATATTGGGCATCGGTATGCCCTTGATTGGCGGCTTGTGCCCACCAGAAAATAGCATCATTAATGTTTCGCGGTACACGTTTACCATGGTAGTACAAACCGCCCAGATTAAATTGAGCCGCCGCCGAGCCGCTATTCGCGGCACGTTTGTACCAAACTAAATCTGCGCCATCGTATCGAAACAAGCCGTGGCCGTTTTCGTAAAGAATAGCGAGGTTATAAGCGGCGGCGACGTAATCCTTGCCCCGGCCTTCCTTTATTTTTAACCAGAATGCCTCGGCCTCGGCATAGCGTTGGTTTTGATAGGCAATAACACCGGCATTGAAGGCATTAGAAGATGCATTGGCGGATGTATTCAACAGAACACACCATAACCACACCAGAGCGAAAAAAATGCGCTTCTGTAACATGGCACACTCATGAATCGTTAAGTAAATGGGGATAAAACACCCGGTAAAACCAGTTGTGCTGTCCGATTAGGCCCTGCTGTGTGCGTTTTGGTATGTGGTGGGGTTGAGATGGCCGAATACGTGTGCTGGTTTTATGGGGAAACTTATAGCGGTAGTGGCTATCGGCCTCACCCGCTAAGGTCTGCAGATTTTCTGTGTCGTATTCAATCGGGCTAATTTTCAGGAACTCACACAATTGATCGGTGGTAGCCCGCGGGTTGGCCATTAAATCTTCATATTTAAGATAATAAATACGGCTGCGGACGGCATCGGATAAATCTTCGATAGACGATTCCACACTGGATAAGCACCCCGCCACTAGACCACCGTCCTTAAAATAGGCAGTGGCGCGGCCATAGGGATTCATCCCGGCGGTGCCATCGCCCGAATCGAGCAATACGGTTTTTTGATGCTGAGCCTCAATTGAACCAAATAACTGGCCCAGTTCGCGAATACACACCACAAATCGGGCCTCGGGATCAAGCACACTGGCCAGATCAATCATACCCAGCCAGGCACGGTTTTTATCCACCACAATGGATTTATCGGTTTCATAAAACCAGCCATTAAGCATGCCTCGACAGGTATTTAGTAAGCGCCTATATACCCGATCAAAATCTCCATCGAGCTGGCTGAGTAAAAACGAATCGTTACTCCACTGGGTGCGCATATTGCCAATAATATGGGCGAGGGGTGATGAGCTGCCGCGACAATACAGATCCTCATGATGGGCTAACAGTTGGCAAACCAAAGTGCTGCCGGCGCGTGGTAGACCGGTTACGAAGATATTGCGTTTGTTTAGTGGATGGGAGTGGTTATCGTTCATAAATCTGGTTTCGGGTAAAAAAGCGGGCTATAGTCTGAGTGGCGATTATAATCAGGTCTCGGGTTATAGTGCGGGCGCTAATCTGAGTGGCGATGGTAATCAGGTCTCGGGTGTGTATGCGGGTTACAGTTTAGGTGGCGATTATAATCAGGTATCGGGTTATAGAGCGGGCCAACGCCTGAGTGGCGATTATAATCAGGTCTCGGGTGGGTATGCGGGTTACAGTTTAGGTGGCGATCATAATCAGGTCTCGGGGTATTTTGCCGGTTACAGTTTAAGTGGCGATGGTAATCAGGTCTCGGGTCGAGGCGCGGGTTATAGCCTGAGTGGCGATTATAACCAGGTCTCGGGTTTTCGTGCAGGCCAACGCCTGAGTGGCAATGGTAATCAGGTCTCGGGTGTGTATGCGGGCGCTAATCTGAGTGGCTATGGTAATCAGGTCTCGGGTGTGTATGCGGGCGCTAATCTGAGTGGCTATGGTAATCAGGTCTCGGGTGTGGATGCGGGCTACAGTTTACGTGGTGATGATAATCAGGTCTCGGGTCGTGAAGCGGGCCAATTCCTGAGTGGAAATAATAATCTTGCCTTCGGTTTACGTGCGAATGATAATCCCGGTGCTGTTGTAAGCAATACCGTTGCGGTGGGTACTGATACCTCGGTGGCCACTGATGATGGCGTGGCAGTGGGTGCAAGGGCTAGTGTAACCTCAGCGAATTCTGTTGCGATTGGTGCGGATTCTATTGCCAATGAAGCCAATACGGTATCGGTGGGTTCTGTGGGTAGCGAGCGGCGCATCACTAACGTGGCAGATGGGATTAACGATACCGATGCGGTTAATGTGCGACAGCTGGGTGTGGTTGCGAATCAAGTAGATATTAATACCGGGGATATTGCGCAAAACAGTGCCAATATTCTGATTAATAGCGAAGCGATTAGTACCAATAGCTCGGCAATTCGCAGTAATCGGCAATTGATAACGAATAACTCTACCCGGATCGAAACCAACCGTCAGAATATAAATGTGTTGTCTGAAAATTTAAGTGTGTTGGATTCGGATTTCCGTAATTTCCAGCGTGAGGCCAGACAAGGTATTGCCGGTGTTATCGCTGCGGCAAATATACCTCAGGCACCATTAAATAGCGGTCAGTCTGCCAGTTTAGGTTTTGGAGTAGGTTCTTTTCAGGGTGAACAATCGGTGGCTGTGGGTATGAGTAAGTGGCTGGTTCCAAAATCTGCTACAGGTAAGCAGCTTAATATGATTATACGGGCTAGCATTTCTTACGGTGGAAGTGATTCTGCAACCTATGGTTTTGGTGGCAGTGTGGTTTGGTAATTTGTTTTAGATTTATTTTTTGTAATAGCCGGTCGCGTTTTACTTTAGTAAATCTAAATTACAAAAACATGTAGACTTATAGATCACGGGAGCTTTTTAGCTCCCTTTGGTTTGTATAGCTTTGGAGATGGGGCCCGATACACTCCCGGTTCGTCAGTTTATTGTTTTTGCAGCTCGCGACATACATCGCTAACTACAGTGTGCCACTTACCAGGCTGAGTCTGTCGAAATAGACGCATATTCTCATACCAGTAACACTGTTCGGCCTGATGCAGGTAACGCCAATCGGCGGCATGCCATAGTAGTGTCCATACTGGTTTACCTAATGCTGCTGCCAGATGGGCAACACCGGTATCTACACTGATAATCAGATCCAGATTTTCGATAAGCGCGGCGGTATCGTCGAAGTTATTGAGGTGTTCGGATAGGGATGTAACGGATATTCCCGCCGTATGGTTAATCTCGGCATCACAGTCTTTTAGCTGCAATGATATAAATCGGCAATTGGCTACGGTGGTGAGTGGCGCCAACTGTTGTAGTGTGAGGCTTTTGCGCTTACCCATTAAACCGGATTGTAAATTACCTTGCCATACTAGGCCGATAGTGTGTATTTTTTCGCCGCTGGTACGTTGATTTAATAGTCTGGCAAAAAATGCACTACGTTCTTTATCAGCGAATAAATAGGCGTTGCGATTTTTAAAAGATTCTAGTGTTGGCCGAAGCCAACGTGGTAGTGAGCCGATTGGGGTTTGCAGGTTAATTTTCTTATGCCGAGTTAGAATCTCATCGACCCGGTTGTTGCTATCGGGTTTTTCTAAAACTTCAATACGGGCTTTGGCAAAGCTGCGCCGAAATAACGGTGCTAATGCTTGTGGCACACCGATAATAACTTTCTTAGCCTGCTGAATTACTTCATGTAATAAGCTGGCAAACATAATTTGATCACCAAAACCTTGCTCGGCATGTACCAGAATAGTTTTATCAGTAAGGGATTCGCCCATCCAGCGGGGCAACTTGAACGAATGAATACTGGCCCGCGCGGGAAAGTGATCCACACGCACGTCGTAATGTGTAAAGCCGTTTTTTAAATCCCCACGCAATAAACATTGCATGGCATATTCCCAACGAGCATCCGCTGTATCCGCAAGCTGTAGAGATCGTTGGTAGTAGGGTTCAGCCGCGTCTAATTCACGTTGTAGATGGAGTAGGGTCGCCATTCCTAAATGGGCGTTGGCGTCATTAGGATCTATGTTTAGCGCCTTAACATAGCATTGCTCAGCATTTTTATAGTGCTCGAACTGACGATGCAGATTTGCCAGATCTAATAGTATATCCACACGATCGGGGGCTAATGCATGGGCACGCTTAAGGGCATCGAGTGCGTTATCGTTATCACCGATAGTGGCCAGGCAATTACCAAAAACATGCCACACACGGGCGCCGCCGCTATGTCGTGTGGCCGATCGTAGCCAGGGAATGGCCGAGATAACACCGGATCTTTTTAACTGGCAATGGGCATACAAAAATAGGTTGTCCGGATTATTTGGGTTTTTTTGCAGCAGTGGTTGGGCAATTTTTAATGCGCTTTGCCAATCCCCACGATCAAGTGCGGTATAGGCCTGTTGGTAATTGTTCATGATCAAGGCAGGATGGCAAGTTGTTGTTCGATTTCTTCTAGTACCGGGTACCAGTTGTTTTTTTTCTGTTGTCGAAATAACCGGGCGTTGTTATACCAATAGCTTCGATCGCCCTCGCTTAGCCAGCGCCAATCGGGGTGGTGTTTAAGTAGTATCCATACGGGTTTGCCCATACCCCCGCATAGATGGGCAACGGAGGTATCCACAGAAATAATAACATCCATATTCGCTGCAAGTGCGGCTGTATCGGCAAAATCTAACAGTTCTTGATGCAGGTCTAGTAGGTTCAGCCCCGGTGCATGAGCGGCTTGTAGCCCGGAATCACGATTCTGCAAGCTAACGAACTGTATTTCTTCACTTTGGCTTGCCAATAGTGCCAGTTGCTCTATGGGTACACTTTTCTGTAGCCCCCGACGTTGTCCCCAATCGGAGCCCGTAGCCGGATTGGCACTCCACATAATACCGACAAGTCGTTTTCTATGAGGTGCGCCTAGCTGCACGAGTCGATTTGCAAAGTAGTTTATCTGTGATGGATCGGCATGTAAGTAAGGTGCCGCTGTAGGTTGTTGTGTATCAAAAGGCCCGCGAAAGTAAGCTAATGAGCAAATCGGAACTTCATAATCGATAGGCTCGTAATGATCAACCCGTGCAACATTGCTTACCGGCGCATGCGGCACCACAGTGCATTGAGGAAAACTTGTCTGAAACAATCGACATAATGCAGGGTGACAGGCAATAACCAACCGTGCTCCTTCGCCCAATAACGCCGGAATGATAGAAGCAAACATAAGTTCGTCGCCAATACCCTGTTCGCCATGAATGAGCAGGGTTTTGCCTGCTAACGATTCACCCTGCCAGCGTGGGTATTCGAAGGGATGTACGGCGATACAACCATCGCCGGGAATACGATAACGGTATTCATACGCTTGCCAACCGGCACGCATTTGGCCCTGAGCCAACAGTACATGGGAATATTCCCAGTGGGTAATTTGATTATCGCGATCCGGTGTGGAAAGGGCGGCTTCAAAGCAGCGTGCCGCTGCGCGATCACGGCCTATACCGTGGTAGGACACAGCGAGTCTATGCTGTAGACCGGTATAGGGTTTATTTAGTTCGATTAAACGTTCGAAGCAAACAATGGCTTGTTTAAAATGCTCGTTTAGGCGCAGTAGATCGCCATAGTGCATCGGCATGATTAGGGTCGAGCCGTAGACATACTTGGTAGCTCAACATAGCCCCTTCATTTTGGCTATTTTGCTGCTGCAGTACGCCTAGGTTGTAGAAAAATTGTGGATTGGTAGGTTGGCGGTGAATGGCCTCGTGCTGCAAAACCAGTGCGGCTTTTAAATCGCCTAGATTGGCTTCGCTCATTGAAGCGATCTGGTAGGCATCGCCGTTGCTGGCATCCTGTTGCAGAATTAGGTA
>CAJQKF010000110.1 GCA_905478855.1 uncultured Gammaproteobacteria bacterium | reverse complement strand
GGAACACTTAAGCCGCCAACATCAGCTTCTTGCACCCGAGATTAACGGCTACACGCTCGACTTCAGTTTTGACCCAGACGCCAATGAATCAGTGTATTCCAGAGCTGTGGGTGAGCACCTTGATAAACTCATCGAGGCAATCACACCGGCAAGCCCAACAATTACGTGGTACCAACAAAACGCCAAAAAATACAGGGATTTTCCTCCCTACCCAAATGGGGCTATGGGCATAAGCATCTATGAAAAAGTCCGCACTAATGGTGGCAGAGTGCTGTTGCATGGCGTGGGCGGGGACGAGTGGTTGGGTTCTGGACGTGTTTACTATGCAGAGGAACTGGCTGCGCTCCAGTTTCGTCAGATAGCGGAAAAACTCAAACAAGATGCAAACAACAGAGGTTGGCCAACTGCCGTTTGGTGGTTAATGCGTTACGGTCTTGTCATGTTTCTTCCAGAGCGCATAATGAAACAAGTACGCCACATTAAGCATCACCAACAATATTGTCCGCCCCAATGGCTTTCCTCAGACTTACAAAAAGCACTAAAAGGACAACAGAAAAAGCAATTTGAATGGCCAAAACTCAAGCTAAGATGGCCGGGGCAACGTGCGGAACTGAACATACTGACAAGGCCCTACTACAGCTTTGCTCAGGAATTGCAAGAAAGACTGTCTGCAAGCTACCAGCTTGAATATCGCAGCCCCTATCGCACCCGTGAAATGGTCCAGCTTTCTTTTATGATGCCAAAACGACTTCTGCGCGCCCACGGCTTCAACCGCTATGCTCATCGAAAAGCCATGTCAGGCCTGTTACCGGAATGTGTTGCACGCAGGCAGACAAAAGCTGAGTTTTCTGTGACCTACGTTAAGGTTATGCAACAAATTGAAACAGAGTGGGAGGCAATTCGCCCCAGATGCGCAAAATGGCTTCAACCCGGTTGCAAAGACAGTTTGATTCAAGCACACTCATTTGAAAAAAACTTGTTGTGGGAGTTCTTTGGCTGCGACAGCGTATTGGCTGATTATGATAAAGAAATCAATTTGAAGGGGAATAACGGTGGAAGAGCACAAAATAGACGACCAAACAGAAACTCTCCTGGCTAAAGTTCACTACAGAGCACCTAAGCTCGAAAGCTTTGGAAAAATTGCCACGCAGACGCGTGGTAGTGGAGGAAAGGACATGGATGCTAGCGGCACAAAACTGAAGAAATAATAGCATAGTAGCGCAATTGCAAGAACCTGATCCGGGGACACAATACGCATTAGTGAAACAATCGCTTCGGATTGACTCTTAGTTTTCCAGAGAACAGTGAATGCCTCTCTTTTTTTGAAAGTAAGTCTGCACAAACAAAATTTGAAATCAACAAAACAGGGTGATCGATATGTTTAGATTATTCGGTAAAACAGTGTTTCGAGCAATAAATGTGTAGAGTTCCAACAAATTGAAGAACAAAAAAACCATGGTGGCATTTTTAATTAATTGACGGACATACCCGCCCAACAAAGATAAATATTCTGGTTTGATAATTCACGTATATGGAAGGGGCTACAGTCGTCGACTATAACGAGTAGTAATGTGATAGTACGGAATATCGTCTAGACAGACGAGCTGGGATCGGGCAACAGTCATAAGTTGTAACAGTTACATAATTGCACCTCATTGTGCGTATTTTCCGTTTTCTGATGCGAAAGATTATCTACTGATATAAGCCAATTAAAGCTCTTTTTTGGCTGTCCCGGATTTAGTAGGACGTTAACCTGTGGATACCAGAAAATTTCTCTTTTTAAGGTTTCGCTAAAATTCTGGGGCGTTTGGATAAGGATATTGACCGTTTCTACGTTCATAAATGTTCTTTTCATTTTTAGAAAAAAGACTGCAAAGTCTCAAACTTTTAGTCATACTTCGCCACAAAGAAATATTCTCCTTTGTCTAATTTAGGTGCGAATCACCTCCAGATTTGACAGTGAATGATACGGTTATGATAAATCTTGATTGCATGACAGAATTGGTATCTCGGAATACCGGCTCTAAACGCGGTTTAGCTGCGAGAGGTTCACCTATTTATCTATGAATAAATTGTTTTAACTTTATTTGTTAGGAGAAAAATAGTGACTAAATCAGCAAGACGTTCAGGTGGTAGGGCAGCGCGCCAAGCGCTACGGGCAGCGCCGTTAACCGACGATATTCGTCCGATACGAGCAGGTATGGAGGGCGGTACATACAAGCCTCTCAGTGACGCTGAGGTATTAAAAATACATAATACTGCGCTTGATGCATTGGAGAAGATTGGATTGGCAGATGCGCCTCCATCTGGGGTGAAAATCCTCACTGGTGCCGGGGCTATATTAGGCAATGATGGCCGTATACGGTTCCCTCGTGCATTGGTCGAAGATATGCTCACGAAGGCAAATAAAGACATCACACTTTATAGTCGAGATGGTAAAAATGATCTTATATTGTCGGGGAACCGTGTGCACTATGGAACCGCCGGTGCTGCTGTAAATCTGGTAGATGTTGAAAAAAACGAATACCGTGAATGTACAGTGCAAGATTTGCATAACGCGGCGCGTATTGTTGATCACTTAGACAATGTGCACTTTCTTCAACGACCAATGGTTTGCCGCGATATTCCCGATAACTATGAGATGGATCTTAATACCATTTATGCGACGACTTCTGGCACCACCAAGCATATCGGTACATCGTTTACTGAGCCTTCCTTTGTTAAGGGGGCGTTCGATATAATTTATGAAATAGCAGGTGGTGAAGCCAAATTTCGAGAGAGACCCTTTATCTCGAATTCGAATTGTTTTGTTGTTCCGCCAATGAAGTTTGCAACGGAAAGTTGCGAAGTAATGGAGCTTTGCATTAAGGGTGGTATGCCTATTTTATTACTTTCGGCCGGTATGGCGGGTGCCACAGCGCCGTCCACAATTGCTGGAGCGATTATGCAAGCCACGGCTGAATGTTTGGCTGGCCTTGTGTATGTTAACGCGATAGTCCCGGGCCATCCTGCCATCTTTGGAACCTGGCCTTTTGGGTTGGACCTTCGTACTGGTTCCATGTCTGTTGGTTCAGGTGAACAGGCGCTGTTATCAGCCGGTTGCGCACAGATGCATAAATTTTATGGTCTTCCAGGGGGTGCAGCTGGGGGTGCGTCAGATTCCAAGATGCCGGATATGCAGGCGGGCTGGGAGCAAATGTGCTCCAACGTTATGACGGGGTTATCCGGGTTAAATATGGTCTATGAAGCCGCTGGTATGCATGCATCGCTTCTAGGCTTTAGTTTGGAATCTCTAATTTTAGCCGATGATATTATTGGACATGCCATGCGCTGTGTGCGCGGCATCGAAGTTAGTGACGAAACATTGGCCCTGGATCAAGTTGCTGATGTTTGTCTAAATGGGCCGGGCCACTATTTAGGAACCAGTCAAACGTTGAGTCGTATGCAAGCGGATTATGTCTATCCTACATTGGGAGATCGCACGTCGCCTAAAGAGTGGGTGGAACTGGATAAACCGGATTTGATAAAAAAAGCAATCGATCTAAAGAACAAAATTTTAGGTGAACCATCGATGGCAAAATTCGATCCAGAGTTAGACGCTAGGCTTCGAAAGATTGTACCAATTCATTTACCCTACTAGGTTTGCAAGATCTGACTATCGGTGTTTCCATAGGCAGGGAAATAGGAACTAATGGGGCAAAATAAAGGGGTACTGTTCAGTACCCCTTCTACGTTTCTAATGGAACTATGCTATGTGGAAATACTGTGATAGAGAGAACTTCCAGAAAAATTACTATGTGCTGTGTTACCGGAACTTACCGGTTGTTACATCAAAAAATTGGAAAACTGAACTAGTACGGAATAGGTGGTTTTAGACCGTTGAAAGCTGTTAAGTGCATGACCCGACGATCATTCTGCTGCAAGCCACCAGTGGCGGAATGCCACACGCTGTGATTGTTCCAAACGACTAAATCACCGGGCTTCCAATTATGAATGACGATCTCTGTGGCATCGATTGCTGGTCGCATTAGTGTCTCCGCCAAAAAGCGCGACTCACGCCTACCGTAGTGATAATTACTCTCGGTATTAACAAAGTGAGACAAGCAACGAGGATGAATCATGAGGGCTGGCTTTGCGGTAATTGGGCAGCCCCAAATTAAGGGATAAACTTTGGTGTCGCTATCATGTTGTTCTTCAACAATTACATCTGCACCGGAAGATTGGTAGTTAGATTCGGCGGTCTCATCGACTACTCGCAGCCCGGTATCATTGTTAGCAAGATGACTCACATGTTTGAAGGGATGCGCTGCGTAATGGGCGTTTAGGTTTCTTACTTTTCGCTGGGTTTTTACGTCGAGCTTCTGCCAGGCAATCCGACCACTGGCAAATACTGTAGCGCCAGCGTTTGCGGAGAAACCGGCAACTGGGGATTCACCATAGTCGATCCAATGCGGACCATCGGGCGGTACTTCGAGGCAGCGCATCTGGCCAACTCGGCACGGTTCCTCACGATAAAATGCTCCATCGATATGCCACTGCAGCAATCCACCACCCAGCACCTGGGAACCACTTTGTTTGCCATAGGCGCCACGCGCACCGCCCAACATGACATCCAACCCATTCGCAATATAACGGCCTTTGCCGATCACCAAAACACCTGGCTCGTCAGGTATTTGCCAGGTTCCTGCGGTATTACCGGCGGCGACTTTGAAGACCTCCCAAGGATTTGTTTGCTGGTCTCGCCAAACGGTATCGGCACTTGGGGCAAGACCGCGATTAACGCGCACCTCATCCTTTGGTGATAATGACTGCTGGTCTGGAAAAACTAGTAATTGATGTTTGTGGAGTAGCCGACCGAGATCGGTTAGCTCATTATCGGTCAATTTGGCGCAGTCTACGTTTTCGATTTTTAGACCAAATGCAGAGTTCGTGAGTTGGCTTTGTTTCATGAAAATAGTTACCTAGCGTAAAATCTATTGCTACGTTATCACGTCGATCACCCTATTCAAGGAATTTAGCTTATTATCTTGCAGAACGACTCTATATTACGCATATTCCGAGTACACAATACGTAATTATTTTGGATAAGGTCTCATAATCTGAGTTATGCGAACGAGGTAATTTTCCACTAAACAAAATGATCTAGGAAGCGACTAGGTTCTTTTGTGACTTCGGATCTATACATTCCTTATCTTCTACACCATTTTCTGCATGACCGGGAATTATTATGCGTTGAAATGCTGTAAAGGAGAGAATGTCCACTAAAATAGTTCCGTATTGTGTCGCCAGATTTTGCAGATTTTCAAAAAGTGAGAAATAATGTCCACAGAAGCAAATTCCAACGCGCCTTTCGCGGAAGTCGTCACTGAAATTGAACGCATTGATAAAGATATTTTGGTCACTTTTACGGTTGAGCAGCTCAAGGTCATCAGCGAGGTCATTCACGCGAATAAGCGCTGGACGCGTCACCCGATTGGCTTACGATTTTCGTTCCCAGTATACTTTGCACGTTTTTTTGTAGTGTTCCTGATAGGCAGGGATCGTCGTTGGCATGTTCAAAGTATAGAAGATGCGCGCCGGAGCATGATGATGTCCGCTTCTATCGTACTGTTTTTTTACTGTCTGACCCTAGGTGCTGCAATAACGCTGTTTATGGGACTTTATGTTATCAAGGGTTTGTTGGGAATCGACCTCATTCCCGGATGGCACCTGACAGATTGGTTTCAGTAGTCTGCCGAACAACCAACCGGATAGAAATCATTTGCAGTCAACCGGTGGAGGCAAATGGTTAGAACATCGATTTCAAAGACAGCCAATATGAGTACTGACAAGTAACGGGTGTACGTCGCCAGATAAATATGGACTTTTGGTTGCCTAATTTAAGAGACGGTTCAGTCCATCGGGTTTAGGTTTTGTGCTCGGTTATGGTAATGCATTTGTTTTCTCGATGCTAATGTGTTGAGT
>CAJQKF010000109.1 GCA_905478855.1 uncultured Gammaproteobacteria bacterium | reverse complement strand
AAAAAACAGGACAGCCAGAAGTTAAAACATCAACACGGGTAATTAATTTCTAAGCATCAGTTACTGAATTGAACCAATTTCCCCGGAAATTTACTGAATAGATTGCTGTTTTGAGGTGATCATCAACAGTACTCTTGAGCTTCGGTTATATGCAGCCACATCTCGCTAACAAAGATAAAAACCCTTGCCAACCGATCGGTTAGATCTAAAGTTTGTAGCGTTAGGTAGGGTATAAAAGTCGATTCGCTTGAATTCCACCCATCCATTTTTGTTGTAATCGATCACACAGCGATTGGATTTTATCCAGTGGCCCCACTACTCGTTTAAATCCAGTACTGTAAGTGGTCATGGTATTAATCCAATTATCTTCTTCAATACCTAATCGGTTTAATATTTTGGGCAGATGTTCAGGTATGGAACCTTTCTTATTCAGCGCAATGGCTCTACCGGTCCAATCCACGAGTTCCAGATAATCGTGTAGATCCATCGGTAGATGATGATCAGGGTTTGTGGGGTTAAACGGTATAAGATCTATTACGTTCGGTTGTTTATTTTTCTGAGGCTGATCTTCGCAGATACGTTGTTGTATCGAGGTGTAATCGGATGATTCAGGTGTGTTACTTATTCCCGCTCGTATGGGGTTTAAATCCACATAAGCCATACAGGTAAGTAATGCTCGTTCATCCAATAGTGCCTGAGTCTTATACCTTCCTTCCCAGAATCGCCCTGTACAGTTATCTTCAGTATTGGCTCGTCGGGCAATGGATTCGTTCAAGCACCGCATAAACCAGCTTAACGAACAGAGTCTACTTTTCCATTTTTGTATCAATGCCTTAGCGTAGTCTTCAATGGCTAAGCTGGGTTCATTACCCGCGATCCACGACTTTATAATGCTTGGCACACTAAACAGTGAATCCCAACGATCGACTATTTCGACATCACTCCAATCCACATATTCTGTTGACTGTAATTTAAGAACAATATGGCAATGATTAGACATCACCGCATAGGCTGCAATATCGATAGCAAATACCGATTGTAGATAACCGATACGATCGGCTATCCATTGCCGTCGATGTTCGAAGCATTGTCCTGAATATGGATCGGTGCCACACAAAAATGCTCTGCGTACGCAGCGAGTAGTGATGTGGTAGTACGGGGTATCGTCTATACAGACGAGTTGGGACCGGGGAATTGTCATTGTTGCAGCTCCATGCATTGTTATCCTTTTGATGTGGTAGAGATTACAGAATTTGATTCATTTTCTCAATTACAGTCGATGGGTGTCCGTGAAATGCTGTGGTGAAATCGGTAGTGAAATGCTGTAGGTGGGTGTCCGTGAAATCGTGATCTGAAATCCAGCTCCATTGCAATCTCTGTTGCGGGTCGATCAGATGTCTCCATCAGTCGAATCGCCTCAAGTTTTAAATCTTTCGTATAGGTGGTATACGGTTTTTTCTCCTTGGTCATTTAGATACTCCTCTGCCTCTATTGTGCCTGATTTATAGTATCTGTTAATATGGGGGAGCTTCAGCCAGACCCATAAGTGGGGTCATATACCGACTTACCTGGCTGTGGATCCATGAGCATAGTTATCAACTTTACTCATACCAAAATAAGTATAAAATGACCATTGATTCAAAGTACATTGAATTTCAAGAAATAAGATCGAAGAGTGTTTCGATTTTTGAAACATACGCTTTGCGAGGTGCGTTATAAACAAACAACAGGGGAAGACAAGCTTTCTCCATCGGTATACCAATCCTTTACGATTGCATGTCACTCAGTCTTCAGCAGATGATGGAAAACTTACCTCAGGTGATCTTACAACGTTTAGTTCTAGTGATTCTCATATAGAGATCAATCATATTTTCGGCTCGAACTGCCTATCTTTCTTCAACCCTTTGGGCGCCCCCTGGATATACATAAAGACGCCTGCCCCGTTAGTTCTTGCTGGATCAAAGGTTCAAGTTACCGTCGAAGTGTTCATTGAGTTCGAGGCTGAAATATGGATTGAGTACGACTCACTCGATGCATCTGTTGATATAGTCAATAATATGTTGGGCGCATTTAAAAGAACTAAAGCACTAAAGATATCTGTATCTGAGGGGTGGTGCGAAAAGAGTTTTTATATTGATGATCCGCGTTTCGAGGGTCGAGTTAATGGCGCAGATTTTCGAGTTGTCGTTAGTGCCCAATTGGGTAAACATGCCCAAATTAGACAAATCAGACTCGACTCCGACATACTAAATAGTTCAAAACAAAACCTGAAAGAGCATTCGACTACTACAAACATTAATCAAACTTCTATCGTTATTGAAACATCCGATACACCTTTGGTTTCGATAATTATGCCCGTTTTTAATAATGTGTCTTATACACTTCAGTGTATTCGGCACATATTGCTCCACAAGCCGAATGCTCTTTTCGAATTAATCATTATCGATAATGGTTCCGATGTGCACGATTCAAACAAATTGGACTTAATTAGCGGTGCCAAAGTCGTGAGGCTTGGTTTTAACTCAGGGTTTGCTGTTGCTTGCAACCACGGAGTATCAATATCAAAAGGAGACTTGTTACTATTTTTGAATAATGACACGATTCCCAAGGACGGATGGCTGGATAATCTAGTTAACTCTTATCATTCAAATTACGAGACTCGTATTGTCGGCAGTAAGCTACTCTATCCTGAGTCGGGTCTGATTCAGCATGCTGGCGTCTATTTCGATTCTGAATGCAGACCTTATCATTGTCATGAGTTTGCCAAAGAACAGGATGTACGGGTCAACTTGGAACGAGAAGTTCCCGCTTTAACTGGCGCATCTATGCTGACCGATCGTCAACTATTCAGGGAGATAGGTGGCTTTGACGAGAAGTACCGGAATGGATATGAAGATATCGACTTTTGTATGAGAGCTAGACAATCCGACGTTAAGATATTGTACTGCCCAAGCAGCTCACTTTATCACTATCAATCGGTCACAGAAGGTCGATTCGATAATGAGGATTCGAATAGAAACTTATTTTTGAAAACATGGCGCGATTTTATTTCAGTAAGCGAAAAGTTAAAATGTTTGTGACAGCGAGTTTTTTACCTTAGGAATTCCATGAAGAAGATTTTGATATATACCCCTCCTTACGATGAAAACTTGGGTGGACCTATTGTTTTACACAAATTGTGTTCTACTTTGAATGATTTAGGTTACGAGAGTTATTTATGGGCTTATGCAAATTTCGACACTTTCTATGAGGCCGCATATCTCTGGTGCAACCCCGACGTAGCTGAAGCGGTGTCTCTTGGAGAATTTGCAACAGGAAAAGAACACTGGATCATTCACGGGCGAGGCGAGGGTAGGCCCGGTCAGCATGAAATTCACTGGGAATCGTTGAATACGCCACTTTTCAGCAAACCTTTGGAGGGCGGAGCTGACGACTTCGTTGTTGTTTATCCCGAGACAGTAGACGGCAATCCACTCAAGGCCAAAAATATTGTACGATGGCTACTGCATCAACCGGGATGGCATACAGGCAAAGTTAACTATGGATCCGGAGAGCTCTACTTTAACTATGGTCACATGGTTTTTGATCCAAAGGGTTCGACCATTGCAGAAAGGGCATTGAGAATAGTTGATTACCCACTAAGATACTACAATCAGGATGGCATCGCTTCAGAACGCGATGGAACGGCTTATGTTGTCAGAAAGAAGAGTGTCGAGCCTGACCCAGATGAAATCAAAGATTATGTGTGCATCGACGGCCTGTCTCATAAAGAAACTTCAGAAATTCTTAAAAGGGTACGTACATTTATTAGCTATGATCCCTATACCGCTTACTCGCGTTTTGCAGTACTTTGTGGCTGCACGTCCATTGTCATGCCGGTTGATGGAATAGCTGAAGAAAAATGGGAACCAGACGAGCGAAGGCGGGCTGGTTTGGCTTACGGTTACTCGAACGTCGAAAAAGCGCTACAAACGGCCTGGATGGTTCCCCTTATTGTTCAAGAGGAAACCGACAGATCTGTTCAAAGCGTAAAAGACTTTGTTGAGGAACTCGATAAGTTTTTTGGCTAAATTGCTTTAGAAATGAGTCAGACGCATCAATCAACAACAGACACGGGTTCGGATGTTTCGAAAAACGGCTTGGCAAGAAGGCAAGGCAAACTGGATGAGCGTGGCACCGACATGTGGGCTAGTATTGTTAGTCGGTGTGAAGTGAAAAGAGCCGAAGAGCCGCTTAACTGGATGAAATCCCGCGGGGTTTGCCGCCAAAGCTGCGACATCGAACTGCGTAAGCGTAAATTGGCCCTTTAGATTCACTGCGACAACCTGCTACATTGTTCGAATACGAGGGTTGGAAAAGTGAATAGGCGTTAAAATCAACCTACTTCAAATCCAACAAATTGGCGGCGTCCATGGGCTACTCGAAAGGATTGCGAGAAGCGGTCATAACTCACAAAAACACTATTTCCATCTATACTCATCAGAGTTGTTTTGTTACACATTGGTAGAACAGGAGATATGTGCAGAGCTATTATCCTATGCCCCTGCCGACAAGCTGGTCGTAATAATATATCTCAGGCGTCAGGATCAATTTGTTCAGGCTTGTTATAGCCAGCAAATAAAACACGGTGGTTATAGTGGATGGGGGGTAGATCAAGACAAAAATTTGGAGAGCGCAAGGCTAAAGGAACTGGATGAGGCATTTCGGTTGGACTATCGAAAACTAGTAGATACGTTAAATCAAAATCTTAATCCCGCTCGAATCGTCGTGCGGCGATATGAAAAGTCTCAGTTTACCAACGGGACTATACATTATGATTTTCTCGAAACTCGCAGTATCGAACTCAACAAAGAATTCTTCTACCCAGGAGGAAATGTAAATCCATGGGTTCAAGGAGATACTATTACGATGCTGCAATTCAGCGCAGTTACAGCAAAAGATTGATGTCGATCGAGCTAATCCGAGGTTTCTTCAGTTTCTAATGGAGGCGGAAGATTATGCTAAATCATAGAAATATGACGCGGCAGATATGATGACTTTTTACTATAGCGACCAATCATTTGGCGCTATTGTTTTGAAACAAACCGAATAACGATCTGTTACCTGCGTTCTGATTAGTAGGTGGGATTTTTGATATCTCCACTGTTATGTTTCTTCATGATTGATTTTAACTGCCCAGCCAGCGATGAAATGAGTGCTTCGCTCGTACATAGTGAAAGTCGAGTTGACTGAAAAAATTGATGAATGTTGTATTCCATAGGTGAGTTTCAAAATCTCCAGACAGGCCTGGATTAAGCCGTATACCCTCGAGTATGAGGTCATAGTAGGCATTAACACGGATTGGATAAAAACCGGCAAGACCACTTCCCATGAGCCGGATTCCTGTGTGACGAAGCAGTGCTTGGTTACTTCTGTACGCTAAGAATCCAACTGTACGTCCTTTCCGCTTTGCCACAAGAATCTCCTCAGCCATCTTCCCATTACAACAATTCTTCGCCCACTCTGTATAAAACGATTGCGCTCGGTCACGAGGAATGTTTGGGTCTAAAGTAAAGCGGTTTGGGTAATCTTTATAACTGGTTTTGGCTATGTCTAACACAGCATCATAATCTTCCGGTGAATATTTGCATACGTCGTAGTTTGGCGGCATCTCCGGTAGCTTAGATTTTCCTCTGTGATAAGCATAAGTGGCAAGAGTATCCATCAAACGGAAACCATGTTTTTCAAGTGCGTGGATAAGCCCGGTCTCCTCAGTATCAACACGAACAGTTAGATGTTGGTGCTTCTGACATAAAGCATCTGGCAATGCCTTGCTAAGGAGCTTGTCCGCGATTTCAAAGTTTCGACAGGGTTCGTCGTCAATAACGATTACGGTCAAACTGGCCATTGGCAAACCAAAGTAGTTGCTGTCCCAGACGAGATGGGTAACAACAGCAAGCCCTACCAGCGAGTCTCCCGCATAGGCGAACCAGCTGCGCGTATCATCGCCTGTCAGGATTTCCTGAAGCATGCCCTTGAGATATCTTTTGCCGGCCGTGGTGTCAACCGACCGATACCGACGATAGTCATTAAAGCGGTAGAATTCCACTAACGGATAGATTAGAGATTCTTCTGGTTCTCGCTCTTGTACGATCTTTAGGGGGATCATTTAATGATCTACGTGCATTTTAGTAGAGATAGGGCGATTGTAATGCGTGCCTTTTTAATTTTTTTCTATTCCCACAGTATGGAACGGCAAGCGAATTGAAACAAGGCACTGACAGAAGCAGTTTCAAGGTAAGGGGACTCGGCTAGTATAACCCCAAAGAGCGCATACAACAATTACGTATTCCGCCGAAGATGAACAGCGATTCCAGCGCAACGCAACCTTGCAATCTGGGGCAGAAGTTTGCGGATCCAACTTGCGGCACATGATTTTATTGAGGACTGGCGGAGCTGCAAGAATTTCAACGCGAAACATCCTTGACGTGTAGTAGCAAAGTTAAGAGAGATTTTTTGAGAAATAAACACGACGTACCTTTAGCTCTGAACTTAGGCTTTATGAGGCACCTGGATTTGCACTGTACTCAGTTGCTAACACATAAATACACACAAAACACGCAAAGTACACTTCGATGTACCCAATACGTTAAATCGAGTGTTTAGTTCCCAATTCGCCTAGTTAAATCTGTTATGGTGATGTAACCTAGATTGGCTGGAAACAGTTGTTTCTATTTGAAAGTCGTCCTGGACCTTTACGCAAGAAACTTGGGTTGGCGTTATCGCGCTCACCGGGTAGTGACTGACAGCGAAGGCGTTGACGATAGCTTAAGAGCAACGTAACAGGCCTGAATGCGTTATGTATAATTCCGATTAAGGTAGTTATTATACGAGCCTCCATTTCCGCCAAAAGTTATGGCATACTCAATTCATCCATAGCATGAGTAGACGACGCAACTGCTGGGATAATTCCCCGACGCAGCGTTTTTTAGAAGCTTGAAATCTGAATCGGCGGCTAAGATGAGGTATGCCTCATTTGTCCAAGCGAAACAAGCTATATTTGAATACATTGACGGTCACACCCGTCGGATCAGACCCCATCAACATAACGATGAATTGACACCGAATAAATCCGTGGCCAGTTTTACCTGACGACTTCAACGGCGCGCAAAACGACATGACGATTATCCCCTTCAACAAACCCTATCTCGGCGGCAAGGAATTACGGAACATTTCCCAAGCCCATGCCAGGGGGCAGTTTTCAGGTGTCGGAATCTTCACCGAACAGTGCCAGGAGTGGCTGGAAGATCGCATCGGTTGCCGCAGGGCGATGTTGACACACTCCTGCACCGCAGCGCTCGAGATGGCGGCAATCCTCGTCGACATCCAGCCAGGTGATGAAGTGATCATGCCATCCTATACTTTCGTCTCCACCGCCAACGCTTTCGTGTTGAGGGGCGGTGTACCTGTTTTCGTCGACATTCGGGAAGACACGCTCAATATCGACGAGGCCCGAATCGAGAATGCCATCACTGAGAAAACCAAAGCCATTGTGCCCGTCCACTATGCAGGCGTGGGTTGCGAAATGGATGCCATCATGGAAATTGCCGGACGGCATAATCTGATGGTCATCGAGGATGCCGCTCAGGGTGCCATGTCCACCTACGAGGGCCGACCGTTGGGCTCTATCGGCCACATTGGTTGCCTGTCGTTTCACGAGACAAAAAACATCACCAGTGGTGAGGGTGGCGCACTACTGATCAACGACGCATCTTTGGTGGAACGCGCGGAGATCATTCGGCAAAATGGTACGAATCGCAACGAATTTTTTCGCGGTAAGGTTAACAAGTACATGTGGGTCGATATTGGCTCTTCCTACTTGCCGGGGGAGATAACCGCCGCTTTTCTTTGGGCGCAGATAGAGGAGGTCGACAACATTACGAATCGCAGATTGGCAATCTGGAATCGTTATCACTCAGCATTCGAATCATTGGAGAATGCCGGCCGGGTACAGCGTCCTTACGTTCCGAATCATTGCCTGCACAATGCCCACATGTATTATCTAATGCTTCCTTACCCCGGGCAGCGTGCATTATTTATCGATTCGTTGAAATCGAAGGGTATTCACAGTGTTTTTCATTACGTACCGCTCCATGATTCTCTGATGGGCAGGCGTTGCGGGATAACACCCCATGAGCTCAAGGTCACCGATGAAATCAGCGAACGTCTGGTGAGACTGCCACTCTGGCTGGGGATAGAAGAGTATCAGCCGGAAGTGATCCGCCAGGTGCGCAGTCTGCTCAGCTGAATGCAATATCCCACCACACAACCACGTTTGAATCCTGGGTTCACCAGTTGCCACCGACGTCCGGAGTTCTCAAGATAACATCGATCCACAGGATCTTCTGTGGGTATTCCGGCGAAGATGAACGCTGATTCATGTGTTAAGTGAACACCCGATGATATCTCGGCGTTCACATTCAGCAGAATGTTCGCTTTTCTCATGTGAGCATGCTTTTACCGCGGCTTTATTTTCCACTAACATAGCTTTATGATTGCCATATCCCGGTCAGAGCACTGATCCATTCCTTCTGGGAATGACACGTTGGTGAAAGTGTAGTTCTGCAACCACTGCGGAAGAACAACCATTCCAGTGTAATTCCCTGAAATCACCATTAAAGAAACTATTATTCCATGTCCGATATAAGAGAAGAGATTCGATCAGTTGACGATCGTGAACGCTTAATTTTTCACGTGGGTTTACCCAAGACAGGCAGTTCGGCGCTTCAAGTCTTTTTGTCTAATAATGTCAATTCGCTGTTGGATCATGGCATTAGTTACCCTAACTCAGAACTACCACCAACTACCGCCGCAAATCAACACAGGCAGCAGTCCAATGGAAGCAACCTAATTCGTTCCATGAGAAAAGCTGCTGCTCGTACGCGCGTTACCTTTTACGATGAAACAGAGCTGGCCGAACCCTTTTTGAAGGCAACGCTTATGGAGGTTATAGAAAATCGCAAAAGCAGATCTCTGATCCTGTCGGGGGAGTTTCTATCCGCTCCAAAACCAACTGAAATATTGACTCGTCTGTTCCCTAAATTGCAAAACAAGTTTCATATCACAGTCATTGCTTTTGTCCGCGATCCTCATGATCATTTACTATCAGGTTGGAAGCAAGGCATCGGGACTGGCTTCCATTTCAATCCCCTTGGTGAGTGGCTAGAACGCTACTTTAGTCAACGATACACACACTACGACAGCCTTCTTACTTACGCTAAGCTAGCCGACAGCATGCAACTGGTATCTTATGATCACAATAAAAGTGATTTGTTTGGCGCATTCCTGAAAGTGCTGGGTCTGGCCGAGGACAATCCTACCTTCCAGCGGCCGAGAGAGATGATTAACCCGTCGATTACAACCAACCAGGCGCGGCTTATATGCGAGGCTGCCAAGCACGTAGAAACGGCACCTCTCAGAGCACAACTCATAAGTCGTTTTCATTCACAACACTACGACAGTGGCCTAAACGAAAAGGAAGACCCAATACTTGAAATTGAAAACGCAATTGCCACCAACCTGTTACCCAAATTGAACGCCATCAATGCCTATCTTCCAGAAGGGGAAAAGCTTCGAACTCTTCAACGCACTGGAGTGTCCATCTCTAAAATTCACTACGCCCCTAGTGACGTCGTCGACTTACTACAGTCCATGGATCAACTCCTGGATACCATTGGTGTCGATCAAAAAACTGTCCCAAACAAAATTGAGAAAGTTGCAGGACTCCCTGAAGACTTCAATTCAATTTGTTATCTGATGCTGAACCCAGACGTTCGCGATGCAAATGTGGATCCAATAGACCATTACCTAAATCACGGACGCTATGAGGGGCGCAATTACAAATAGTCGATGGGTTTATTTCCCCGCCAGTTGTACAAATTCGTGCGAAAAGCTATTTCGGCCGATAAGGCGCATGCTGGAGGTGTGTGGTGCGAGATCTAATTTTCGCTCTATTATTTCCTGAGTCTCAAGTCTTGTTCACTCGGTTTAGTTTAAATATGGTGTTTCTGTGATACATGATCTCATCATTCTGTTTATCCATCTTCTGGTAACTATCGCTCGGTCATTCCAACCGGGCAGAGTGCGGTCCATTGTTACCGAATCGCTACTTGTAAAACATCAGTTACTGATTCTCAATCGCTCAAGAAAAAGACCACCCGCCGTGAAGCTGAGCGACAGAATAATCTCTGGGCTATGTGCTTTTTTCATCAATTCCTCTCGTGTATGTCCTTTAGCGATTGCTGATTGTGGTTTCACATACGAAAATAATATTGCGGTTGACTGTCCGGAGAGCCAGGACACCCAACGCTAATACTTAATTTAACCAGTTGTTAATAGTAAGGTTCCAAGAACAAGTAAAACTGTCCTAGACTTTAATGTAAAAGGTGGTTTCACAGATACGGGGCTTAGAGATGAGCATTATTATCATTTACGATTGCTCAAGAGTGTTTCTCATGAAAATAAGACCCACATGGGCTTTAGGAAACGTTGGCCTTTGTCTTTAAAACCTATTGATTCGTAAGTTGTTACTAATATGATTTTTGATAGTTCAAGCTTGCCATTCTCTAATATTTTTATCGACCATTGGCAATTGATCTATGAAGAATATCAATCCGTTCAGAAACGTGTGTTTGATTGGCCAGATGGACGTTTGTATGAACACGGTTGGAAAGTATTTGGTCTATTTGATTTTCCTGATGGACAGTTACTCGACAATGCGGAAAAGGATTGTCCCATAACAGTCGACCTGGTGAATAGATATATACCGGGGCATGGCGCAGTCGGGTTTTCACTGTTGCAACCGGGCACGATTATACAACCCCATATTGGCTATAAAGAATCGTTTTTACGATTACATTTGGGTCTAAGTATTCCGAAAGGGGATTGCGGTTTAAAGGTAGGAACCCATACAACCAATTGGAAAGATGGTGAAATAATCGTCTTTGACGACAGATACACTCATAGCGCATGGAATAAAACCGATGCGGATCGAGTGGTATTATTAATCGATTTTCCTGAAACGATGAGAGAGCAGTGATGCAAATAGGTAAGAAAATTGAATATTTCAGTGATACCTCTGAAATTTATCTCTCTGGCGACATTCATGTCGTTAAGATGTATCACCAAAATGTGCCACGAAAAATACCGATTCGTTAATCAGCTAGACACCGATCGCTAATACTTAACTTAACCAGTGTTATTAGTAAGGTTCCAAGAACAAATAAAACTGACCTAGCACTTTAATATAAAATATGGTTTCACAGATACGGGGCTTAGAATGATATTGATCCAATTATCTTCTTCAATACCCAACTGGTTTAATATTTTGGAAAGGTGTTCGGGTATTGCACCTTTTTAATTCGGCGCAACAGCCCTACCGATCCAGTCATCCATAAACCGGGACACCTATTAGCCGATCGTTGTCAACAGGCACTAGAATTCTGTGGTATAAAATATACCGAATTATCATCAAGATAATCTAAATACGCATCCCCTACCGTTCATATTTTGGTTCGCGTAAAAAGTTACGCACCAGACACCCATCAGGATCAAGGGTTATCCAGTGATTGGATACCAGTCTCGACATGACTCACAACTCGGACGTAAAAGACTATCATTGGTATGAGAAGAACGGCACAGTGTCCATCCAGATTTATGGTTACAAACGAGTCCCAATTGCTGGCTCATCTCTGCCATTCAAGCGGTCAGCGGAATAATAGATCTAATTCGAAAGGTCTTTGATCCCGCATCATATAAAAAGCTGCTCGTGCTATTTTGTGTGCAAGTTCTTTGGTCCCGTTTACGTTGGTAGAAGCGATGCGCCGTTTTGTTATACCGAATAATACTATGCGCGGCTTCAACGAATGCCCATGATAAATATTTATTACCATTCTTATGATTATTAGAGCCTTTCTTTTTTCCATTGCTAAATCGCCCACTATCTACGCGTCGACAGTAAGAAGCAAAATTTCCGGCTTTTTTAAATAGTTTGATATCCCCCACTTCTAACATAATGGTCAGCCCTAGTATTGGACCCACTCCGTTTATCGTAAGTAGTGACTGAAACTCTGGACGTAAGTGGCAATGTTTAAGCGCAGTAAAGTGTCATGGTCAGCCTCCTTAAGTAGCTGTGATTTTTGACAATTTTAGTTTACTCCTCTAACGACTGGATCAAAGGAGATTGGCTATATGATTTTCAGATTTATTTAAATTACCGATATTAGTCGTGACGGTAGAATAAATACGGGAATATTCGTTGTTTTTACTACCACCAACGTGGTGCGTCGCAACTGCTATCAGTGATTTAATAATTGGCGATGTTGCGTAAGTCCTGTTAGTGAATCAGATATCAATACCGATTCAACTATAGCGAAAACACTAGCTATTTGACTTGAGCAATTTAAAAGCTGGCTGCTTACCGGTCTTTTTATCAAACGTGATGGTGCAATCGCAGCCTGCAGATTGATTCACTCTGGCGAGCAAATGGTCGGGGAAATCTGCGTTCGAACTCTTGTAGTCGGATAAGGCACGCCAAACCACTTCCGGTTGTTGGACTTCGAGCTGTCCGACCTGCAGTAATTCTTCAATCACATGTGCAATCTGTTGAGTATAGGAAGGATAACCGCTATGCGACATCGTAAGCAACCGGCTCTGAGTGTTTAGGAATCACTAAATTTAGCTGAAATTGGGGCATAGGAGTGAGGGGATTTTCGTTTGGCCGGATTTTTGCGG
>CAJQKF010000108.1 GCA_905478855.1 uncultured Gammaproteobacteria bacterium | reverse complement strand
TGATCTTGGGTAAGCTGGGTATAGTGATTCATGTTGCTTCTCATCTTTGGTCGGAGGAAAAGCCTTCATCATCTCAGCTTATCCACTAACTATTTACATGAGTTGCACTTACGACTTGAATCCGCCAACATTAATAAGAGAGTTTTCGTGTTTTTCTGTCAGCAGAAAATGATATGAATACTAGACCTTGCTGCGTAGAGTGATTTCCTACTTTAGTCAAAATGAAATTTAGGGTGTGAGGCTAAGAGTTGCTTTCTTCCTAAAATAAAATCTGCTGCTCGTTCTGCTATCATCTGGGTGGGCGCATTTAGATTTCCGCTAACTATGCGTGGCATAATTGAAGCATCCACTACACGAAGATTTTCAACTCCGTTGACCCTCATTTCTTCATCTACCACTGCTGTGGAGTCGATACCCATGCGACATGTACCGCACGGATGATAGTCGGTTGAAGCCGTGTCGCGAATAAATTCTTCAATCTCCTTATCCGTTCTTACCTCCGGTGTGGGTTCAATACGGGTGCCCCGAAAATCATCAAATGCCGGTTGTTGCATTAGTTCCTGCATTGACTTGTGTCCTTCGATTAATTCTCTTACATCGTAAGGATCTGATAAATAATTAAAGTGAACGGCAGGTCTTTCCGTTGGATCAGCAGAGCGCAGAAAAATCTCACCTTTGCTTTGTGGCCTCAGTTGATCCACATTCATTTGATAGCCTTGAAAAAGCGAAATATTTCGACCATCATACCTACTATAAACTGGCGTGAAGTGATACTGTAAATTTGCATAGTTAATTGAATTATTACCAAACACCAAGCCTCCCATTTCCCAGATGTTAGAACGAGCAACTCCTTTTCGCGTGAGTAGCCATTGGCATCCGACACGTAATTTGTGCAGCGGGTTCGCAAGATAGTCCAGGGTTACAGGTTGCTTGCATTTAAAAGCCGTATCAATTGATAAGTGATCCTGAAGGTTCCGACCAACTTCAGGTAGATCAACTTGTGGTTTAATACCGTTCTTACGTAGTTGTTCGGCATTGCCGATCCCAGACAGCATAAGAATTTGAGGAGATTTTATCGCGCCACAAGAAACGATTATAGATTTTCGCGCAAGGGCTCGCTTGGGTGAGCCATGCAAGTTATATCGAACAGCCGTCGCACGACATGATTCAATATCTATTTTCTCAACTAACGCGTGGGTCTCTAATTTTAGGTTAGTGCGTATAAGTGCGGGTGCAAGATGTGCAACTGCAGCACTACAACGGCGACCATATCTGGTAGTGCTGTCTAAACGCGCCAAACCCTCAGGCTTAAAGCCATTAAGGTCATCAGAGTTACCTTGCCCTGATTGACTACCGGCTTCTAGGAATGCATCGAATAAAGGGTTTTCCAGAGTGCCTTTTGTTACGCCCAGTGGGCCCGAGTCTCCTCTCCAGGCATCAGCACCGCGATCGGAGCTTTCGCATTTCTTAAAGTAGGGAAGACAGTTTTCATACTTCCATAGGGAGAGTCCGAGTTCTGTCGCCCATCCGTCATAGTCCTTTGGGTGTCCGCGCATGTAAACCATGGAATTAATGGACGATGAACCGCCGATAACTTTGCCTCTCGGCATATCTATATTACGACTATTACACTGTGGCTCAACTTCGGTCGTGTAATTCCAGTTAATTGATGGATCACGATATACGCTGTATACGCCTGCGGGAATGTGAATTAGAAGTTTTCGATCGAGAGGACCGGCCTCCAGAAGTAGAACGGTATTTTCACCATCTGCGGATAGACGATTTGCCAGCACGCAACCTGCAGATCCTGCGCCGAGAATGATGTAATCATATTCGATATTTGTGTTGCTTATGATTCTCAAAGTCTTGTTTCAGTCGTCCAGTCTTTGATGGATTAATAGCGTATTTAGGAGACATACCTATGCGAAAATGCTTAGAGAATCATGCTCGTGACTCGAATTTAGGATCCGTCATTAATTGTGTTGATAGTTGCTTTAGTTGAGTAATGATTTCTCGTGCTGCTGGTGTCGTCTGATCATCCGGTCGGGTTGTGATGCCTATCGGGGTTACGATTGAGTTAAACTCAATTGGGAGTATTTCAAGCAAACCGTAACTTCTTTCTTCGAGAGCCATTTGATAAGAAAAAATACTTATCATTTCAGTAGTATGGAGCAAAGTGCGCACTGTCTGCAGTGAGTTTATTTCTAAAACAGGTGTTGGTGCAATCAGTTTTTCCCGGCTAAATGTTTCTTTTACATCGGCCATTAAAAGGGAAGTTGTCGGAGAAGGAAATATCCAGCGCTCGCTCAGGAGATCCTTGAGTGTCAATTGGTAACGCTTTATTAGAGGGTTATCCGGTCCGCATACGATAGCGAACGAGTCATAGAAAAGAATATCCTGATTAAGTTTTTCTCTTGGTGACGGGGTGGGCAATCTACCAATTAGAATGTCTATCGCCCCATCTTTCAGCATTGGTAAGAGGGTATCGATTGGGCCTTCTTGAACTTTTAGTGACAGTTCATGTCCGTGTTTTTCTAATTGTCCAACGAGAATAGGTATAAGATTCGAGTTTGCTGTTGGTAGCACCCCAAGGTGTACATCTCCTATCTTCCCCGAAACCATTTGTTGCACATCATCTATTGTTGTTTGCATTAGATTCAACATGGAATGGGCCTGATTTATAAATCGATCGCCGTATTGGTTAGGTTTCATTCCTTGCGGGGTTCGATGGAATAAAGCTGTGCCTATGTGGGATTCCAATTCCTGAAGAGCGCGAGTAACTGCAGGTTGAGTAAGACCAAAGTGGCGTGCGGTCGCATGCACAGTTCCCAGTTTTGCGACTGTGACTACCAAATCAAGATGAAAGAAACGTATCTTGTGTAAGTTGATATGCTTGTTTATCACAGCTGCGTAGCTCCAAAATTATTTTGTTCGATCGAATTTCGAGAATGTCGATTACATTTGAGTTTCAGAGCGCATCTAATCTAAATAATAGTGTGTCTTATCGTAATTATCTTACTATCTTAGAAATTATCGGATCTCAAATATGTGATCCATCTCGCTTGGAATTCTACGACCTTTTCCCGACCAATTGTAAAAATGTAAGTTCATAAATGACGTAATTTCACTACCATAATTTAGGCTTAGTGTGCTGTCGTGAATTCCCAGTAATTCAACGGATTCTACCTTGTAAATGCATTTTGCTCTTCGTGGAAATGGTGATGGCTCGCTGATTTTGAAAGTATTTGATACGGAAACTGATTGATACTCCTGAAAATCAGTAGCCCAATGATTGAGAAAGCCTATTTTATCGTAGTCGTTATTTTGGATAAAATTCATGAGTGTATCGCCTGGAATATGAAGATACTCATCTAGATCGCAGAAAATCATATACTCGAAGTTCCCTTTTCCATAGCGGTAAAGTGCGTCGTGCATTTGGCCCATTTGCGCATGATGTCGAAACTCCCTACTGGAATCATTCCAATAGCTATAATTCCATTCTATTAGAGTTATTTCGTTTTTATCACATACCTTGGCAACAGAGTCGGTGATTATTCCATTGTAATAGAGGTAAAACTGCTCAACTCCTTGGCTCAAGTAGCAGTCATAAAATCGGTTGACAAGGTGAAAATCTTTCTTAAAGAGTGTTGTTAAAGAAAGTTTGTCAGGTGCGTGTTTAATATTTTCTCTTTCTAGGGTAATTTCAACACTATTACCCTGGTATGAAATTATGATCTGATTAACGTTACGTGTTGAAGGGAGATCATATTCTAAAATTGAGATGGGTTCGTAACTATGTTTTAACCTGCTTTTCTTTGTTTGCAGGGGTTGTCCGTCATATGTCAAATGTAATTGCACAAGATTCGGTTCCGTCGCCTGCCGAAATGGAATAATGAGATATATCGAATCTTTCTTATGAAAAATATTAAAACATAATGGTTTTTTATGTGGTAGCTCGTTCACAGGTTTTTATGGAATTATGATTACTTTGCGATATGTCTAGTAAGAATATAGTTTAAGCTTAAATTTTCATTTGTGTAAATATTTACTTGAAATCTATTTTTTCTACGGTTCTCACTATTGTACTTGCGACTGTAGGTGGACTAACAATGCGCCAGGTGGAGGTTCCAGCGCCATTCCTACTAGGTAGTCTATTTGGGGTTTGGGGTGCGGGTTTAGTTTTCAAAAACCTTCGAAAGCACCTAATGGTGGCCCTTGGTCTACACAAGTTTGTGGTCATTGGTTTAGCTGTTTTTATAGGAGCCATGTTTTCCTCCACACTTTTTTCTCAAATAGAAGCTTGGTGGTTAACAGTTACGTTGATGTTAACGCTAACAATAGTCGCCACAATGATCGGTTTTTTTTATCTTCACCACCTACGTGGATATGATAGGGACCTTGCAATTATGTGTTGTATGCCCGGTGGACAGGCCGAATTAATCGCTATTAGTAGAGATTTAGTAGAGAAAGACTATGTGGTGGCGCTTTGTCATCTCGTTCGCGTTACATTAGTGCTGTGTATTACGCCAGTGCTTTTAACACTCGGACAGTTGTCTCCAGAGTCAGGCTTATCTGATCAGATGATCAATTCAATGCCCAGCGTAGTTGATATTGACGGTATTTCAGCAGGCAGTTTTGTTCTAGTCGGTGTTTTCGGGTACTTACTAGGAATATTTTTTCGCTTGCCGATGCCTCATTTGTTTGGCCCCTTATTAGTGAGTTCAATATTGCATGGTCTTGGTGTTGTCGAGCTGCCTAGGGTCAGTGAATTTGTTGTACTGGCACAAGTTGTCATTGGTGCTGGGGTAGGCTCACGTCTCGCTTGTGTAGATGGTAAGGAAATCTTTGGTGCGCTTTTTGATGCCCTAGTGAATGCTTTATTGTTGCTTAGTATTTACATAGGAACAGCTTGGATTTTATCCGTGACTTTGCCTTTGCCATTTCTGGATTTGTATTTGGCATTTGCTCCGGGCGGTATTTACGAAGTGACTTTGTTAGCATTACTATTCTCACTCGACGTGGCCTTTGTCGCGTTTCATCATACGTTGCGAATTTTATTGATTGTCGCGTCAATACCTTTTCTAATCCGAAGAAAATGACCTCTCTGCGAATGGTATCCATTTGAGGGAAGTCGAAGGTATCAAAATCATCGCGTAAACTGACGAAACTAGGAAAACTTAGTACCTACAATTCATATGCTATGACGCTTATCTCGTTTTGTATGGTTGCTAACTCTAGTTTAGAATCACGACCATAATTTCAAACTTTTCGGAGAATTTCATGAGTGATCAATCCTTGCAACGGTTCCAGGTGTTTATTAACGGTCAATGGCGAAACCCCCGCAGTGATAAATGGATTGAATCGGTCAACCCGGCAACAGAGGAAGCTTGGTGTGAGGTGCCTAATTGTCAGGAGGATGATGTAAATGATGCGGTAGCCGCGGCAGTATCCGCTCTGAACGGGCCCTGGGCGCAATTTTCTCCAGTCGAACGGGGTCGCGTACTCACGCGCTTGGCCGAGGCTATTCCGGATCATGCTGATCGTTTGGCAGAACTCGAAGTCTCTGACTCTGGGAAAAATATGACCGAGTCGCGCAATTTTATGAAATTTTGCGCTGGCTTTTTTAAATTCTTTGGAGAAATGGCCGATAAATCCACCGGTTCTACCTTTGTAACCCCGTTTCCTGGAATTCAAACCTATACACACCGTGTGCCTGTTGGCGTGGTTGCTGCAGTAATTCCATGGAATAACCCTCTTTGGTTATTATCTATCAAATTAGGGCCGGCATTGGCAGGTGGTAATACATGCATCATTAAACCATCTGAGTTGTGTGCAACGCCTTTATTAGAAATCGTTAAAATTATGCATGAGGTTGCTGATATACCCGATGGTGTGGTTAATATTTTAACGGGGGAAGGGGATCCTTGCGGCCGAGTACTTACCTCTCACCCTGATGTATCCAAAGTGGCTTTTACGGGTGGGCCTGAGACCGCACGTCATATCGTTCGCAATACTGCTAATAACCTTGCGGAAACGACTCTTGAGCTAGGTGGTAAATCTCCTATGATAGTGTTTGATGATGCTGACATGGATAACGCGGTGCAAAATATTATCGCCGGTGTGTTTGCGGGTTCTTCAGGACAGAGTTGTGTTGCGGGTTCTAGAGCATTTGTACAGCGTGGCATATATGATGCGTTTGTTTCTAATCTAGTTAAAGCCGCTGAAGCTTTGAAAGTCGGTGATCCGTTGAGCAGTGAATCTCAGATGGGTCCATTGGCATCTCTAGCTCAAATCGAACGGTGCGAAAATGCTGTGTCTGATGCCCTAGATTCGGGGGCGAAATTGCGTACTGGTGGTAAGCGTCCTGATTATCTGAAGAAAGGATGGTATTTTGAGCCAACTATTCTTGAAATAGAGGATCATGATATTGATATTGCGCAAACTGAATTATTCGGTCCAGTGCTGGTTATCATGCCGTTTGATAACGAGCAAGAGGTTGTCAAACTTGCTAATGATACGAATTTTGGCTTGGCTGCTGGCTTCTTTACTACAAATTTAGGCCGCGCATTGCGATTAACTAAGTCTGTACGGGCTGGAATTCAATGGGTAAATACATATCGTCTAGGTGCACCAATGGCGCCTATTGGCGGATTTGGCGACAGCGGCAAAAGCCGGGAAGGTGGGTTGGAAGCTATGCATGAATATACGAAGCCGGTGACCGTTTGGATAAATACGAATATTTAGTCGTAAATGGAAAATGGAGTGCGTCGCTATCCACCGAGCTCTAGATTCTTTTTTATTCTGATGCGTAATTCCGTATGTAGCGATAACGCTATAGGAAGGGAGTAATCGTGCACAAAGAGACGTATCGAGTGCTCATGATTTCGGGGCACTAGGGTGCCGAACTAGTGCTTCTTCTAATTCTATGTGATGGGAAGTTATCGTAAGACAGGTTTAATAATTATGAATCAATTATTCAGAAAATTATATTTTACAAATTCAGGTTAAAAGTTGAACATTAAGTTACTAGGGATGTTGTTTATCGTGTTGTGTTTTAAACGTTGTCGTTAATTTAGCACGCCTTGCGGCGAATTAACTTCAGTAGAACATTGCAGGAAATTTCTCGCGGATTTTGAATTACTAAACGCTGCAAAGCATGTTGTTGGTTTTGTGAGATCTATTTATATCAAATATTTTATACAGTAAGCGAAATTATGGCTCACCAGCGCATTAGAAAATTTAACACCAAAGAAACTTATCCTGAGCAAAGCTTGGATAATGATTTGTGTCAAGCGGTTGTTGCGCAAGGCACAATGATATTTTTGCGTGGTCAATGTCCGCAAGATTTGGATACAGCGGTAAATATCACTTCCAATGACCCGGTTGAGCAAACCCATAAAGTTATGCAAAATATTGCTCAGCTTGTTAAAGAGTGTGGTGCTGAAATGGCTCATGTTACCAAGTTGGTCGTGTATATAACTGACGTGCGTCATCGTGAAGCGGTATATCAAACTATGGGGGCTTATATAAAAGGTGTGCATCCCGTATGTACCGGACTGGTAGTCGTGGCTTTGGCCAGACCTGAGTGGCTGGTGGAAATTGATGCGACAGCAGTTATTCCTTTTGAGGATAAAAAATGACATTTTCTATCGCTGCACGTTGCGATAAAACAGGTATGTTTGGATTGGCTGTTTCCAGTTCATCCCCGGCTGTTGCAGCTCGCTGTGCGTATGTCAGAGCAGGTGTCGGCGCGGTTGCCAGTCAAAATATCACTGATCCTATGTTAGGCCCACGTTGCTTGGACTTGATGGAACGTGGTGTTAGCGCACAAAACGCTATTGATGTAATCTGTAAAAACACCGAGCATATGCAGTATAGACAACTAACAGCGGTGGATGCGCGAGGTAATAGCGCGGTCCATTCTGGCAGTGAAGCTCTGGGCATATTCGGTGCACACACAGAACAGAATGTGGTGTGTGCAGGTAACTTATTGTCTTCAGAAGAAATCCCGAAGGTGATGACGAATGCCTTTCTACAATCCTCCGGTAACCTTGGTAATAGATTATTGACCGTTATGCAGGCCGCATTAGATGCGGGTGGTGAAGCAGGACCCATTCATTCTGCAGGTCTATTATTGGTTGATACGGTATCCTGGCCCGTGGCAAATCTGCGTGTTGACTGGCATGAAGGCGCAGACCCGATCGGAGAGCTTGGATTGCTATGGAAGATTTATGAGCCGCAGCTTGCAGATTATGTTACCCGAGCATTAGACCCTTCTCAGGCGCCATCCTATGGTGTGCCTGGTGATGAAGGTTAGATTGTGAACCGGGGTGATCTACATTTCACTCTTAAGCAGCTTCTGTATTTTGTTGTAACAGCGGAATATGGAAGTGTAAAAAAGGCCGCGGAGCACATTCCTATATCCCAACCATCTGTGTCCACAGCGATAACGCAACTTGAAGATACCCTTGGTGTTCAGTTATTTATACGTCACCATGCCCAAGGGTTATCGCTAACTGCGTCAGGCCGTAAGATTTTAAAAGAAGCAAAAGCCGTTCTTCGGCAATCTGAATCATTGCATTCGGTGGCGCGGGAAATCGGTGGAGAAATTCGTGGATCGTTATCGGTTGGTTGTTTCGTAACACTAGCACCGTTGATCATTCCTGAGTTGGTACATGGTTTTAAGACATCTTTTCCTGATGTTCGACTGACTATTAAAGAATATAACCACCAGTCACTAATTAGTCAGTTGTGTGAAGGTGAGCTTGATGTCGCCTTAGCTTATGACCTTGGTTTGGACGAAAATATAGTCTTTGAATATTTGGTTGAATTACAACCTGTCGTATGGCTATCGGAGAAACACAGATTGGCAAACAGGGGATCGATCAATATGAGTGAATTGTGTGATGAGCCCATGATTTTATTGGATCTACCACACAGTACAAATTATTTTCTGTCCCTATTCAGCCACTTAGGTCTCAAACCTGAAATTTTTCATCGAACATCGCATCAAGATGTTGTGCGTACCATGGTGGCTAATAATTATGGATATACACTGGCAAACGTAAGGCCCAGGAGTATGCAGGCACTTGATGGCAAACGTCTCGTTTCCGTTGAACTTGAAGGTAACCATCGCCCTATGGTAATTGGGCTGATGTCAGTTAGTACCGAACGCAAACCAAAACTGCTTGATAGCTTTGAGCAATATTGCCGTACGATGATTACCCGTGATCACGTTCCTGGCATGGATATGGCATGACCCAACAATTGAAAAACTGTCGTATACTGTTGTACTTAGTTAGGGTGCTCGATGCGAATTCTTCACGCAAGAGTCGTTTCTTTATTTTACTAAAATGATATTGATAAATATCAAAGCGCTTGCATGCTTTTTAAAAAATAAGAGGTATCTGTGAACCCAGTAATTAATAGCAACATCGCCGTTAGTGTGCGAAATATAAGCAAACACTTTGGCGGCGGAAAAGAACTTGTTAAAGCATTAGACGGTGTTTCCATTGACATTAGCGACAACGAGTTTTTTACGTTGCTAGGTCCGTCCGGATGCGGAAAAACAACTCTGCTGAGGCTTATTGCTGGATTTGAATTATCCACGGTCGGCGAAATATTTCTTTATGACGAAGAAATTGAAAATCTTCCGCCGCACAAACGATCTATCAATACTGTGTTTCAGCATTATGCGTTATTTCCTCACATGACTGTTGAGGAAAATGTTGGGTTTGGATTGCGAATGCTTAACCGGGACCCTACCGAGATAAAGCGACGATCCATGGAGACTCTAGAGCTGGTAAAAATGGATCAGTTTGCTAATCGTAAACCAGTGCAGCTATCTGGAGGTCAGCAACAACGTATTGCACTCGCTCGGGCATTGGCACCAGAACCTAAAGTTTTACTTCTTGATGAGCCGCTCTCGGCGTTAGATTTGAAACTCCGACAGGCGATGCGTATGGAATTAAAGAACTTACAACGGGAAACTGGCATTACATTTATTTTTGTGACCCATGATCAAGAAGAAGCGTTGACCATGAGTGATCGAATTGCTGTTATGTCGGCAGGAAAAATTCAACAGGTCGGCGGACCTATGGATATATATGAGCGACCGATAAATCGCTTTGTCGCAGATTTTATTGGTGATTCAAACTTCCTTCAGGCGAAAATTGAATCTGTGCTTGATAACCAGGCAAACTGTTTGTTATCGGATAACTTTTCTATCTGCACATCTTTGGTTGGAACACATCCGACCGGCAGCACGGTAACACTTGCGATACGTCCGGAGAAAATAAAGCTGAATGATGAGTCCACCTTACGCGGTGACATTCAGGAAACGGTTTATTTAGGTACGGATACGAATTACATTATTAAACTTAACGATTCAACAACGATAACGGTGCGGGATCAGAACGGTGTGACTGGTGATGCACGTTATTCGAAAGGACAATCCGTTGGTTTGCATATTCCTGATAGTTCTGTTCGAATGCTGGCAGATTAAGCATGGAATTACCACGACGTAATCCGGTAACCCGTAGATGGCTGGCACTATCCCCAGCAATTGTTGTTGTCAGTATTTTCATGATACTGCCAATGATTATATTGCTGGTGTTTTCTTTTATGGAAGCCGATCCCTATGGAGGTGTTGATCCGGGCTTTACCACCGAAGCTTATGTACAGATCCTGTACGAACGGGATTTTGATGATCTGTTAATTTTCGACCCAGTATATTTGAATATCATTGGTCGGTCTGTACTTCTAGCATTACTTGCGACTATCGGTTGTTTAGTGCTTGGCTTACCGGTCGCATATTTTATTGCTCGACAGTCGTCTCGAACACAGAGTTTATTGCTCTATTTAATTACGATCCCGTTTTGGACGAACTTGCTTGTGCGAACGTACGCATGGATTTTATTGCTATCGTCTGATGGTGTTATAGAGCAACCGTTAAAATTCCTTGGTGTTATTGATGAAAGCCTGGATATGATGTACACCAATGGCGCAGTCGCGGTTGGTTTGATCTACTCCTATTTGCCATTAATGGTGCTGCCTATATATGCTAGCCTTGAAAAACTTGATTTTAGGCTGATTGAAGCGGCTCATGACTTGTATGCCGATCGTTTCAGGGTAGCACGCTATGTGATTTTCCCTCTCGCCGCTCCGGGAATTGTTGCTGGATGTATTTTAGTGTTAGTTCCCAGTCTTGGCGCGTTCATAGCACCTGATCTGCTAGGTGGTGGTAAGAAACTAATGTTGGGTTCATTAATACAGGTGCAGTTTGCGTCGGCTAGAAACTGGCCGTTTGGATCGGCGGTGGCCATATGTTTGTTAGCGCTGGTAATGATGATGCTTATGTATCAGGCACGTATAGCATCGAAGCGGCGCAGGGAAACGGGTGATTAAAATGGCTAAGAAAAAAATATATAAAATTGGTGACTATCCTGGGCTAACCGGCTGGACGGTGTTCTTTTTTGCCTATCTCTATATGCCAATGATAGTGCTTGTAGTTTATTCTTTTAATGAGAGTCGACGGGCACAAATATGGAAGGGCTTTAGTCTTGATTGGTATGTAAAGGCATTTTCAAATGATGACATTCAATCTGCAGCGCTAAACAGTTTGATTGTTGCCGTCATTGCCACGGTTTTTGCCACAGTTATTTCCACCTTGGCGGCGTTAGCATTGGCTCGTGGTCGCCAATTTAGAGGGCAGGCTGCTGTGACGGGATTAATCTCCTTGCCATTGGTCGTTCCGGAAATTGCTACAGCAGTAGCAACCTTGAGTTTTTTTGCGGTTATTGGATTCAAACTTGGACTGGTAAGTATTATTATTGCTCACACGGTATTCTGTATTCCATTTGCATTTCTGCCTATACGTGCACGATTGCAAGGCATGGACGATGCGTACGAACAGGCGGCTAGTGATTTATATGCAAATGATTGGCAAACATTTCGCTATGTAACTTTGCCGTTGATGATGCCCGGTGTTGTTGCAGGAGCCATGCTGGCGTTCATTATTTCGATCGATGATTTTATTATTACTTTGATGGTCTCTGGCGCAGGTTCAACAACTTTGCCGTTGTATATCTACGGAATGATTCGTCAGGGTATTACCCCCGAGGTTAATGTGATTTCGACAGTCATGTTGGTCTTATCTATCATCTTCATTACGGTCTATTGGTTTGTTAGTAAGAAAGCCGAGGAAACTGGATGAGTGATTTTTCGTCGTTTTTATATATTTATTGTTGAGGAAACTATTATGAAGAAGCATGTGATTTCGACTCTTGCCGGGGCGGCCATATTGGCTGGCTCGGTATCAGCGCAAGCGGCTGGAGAATTGAATTTTTATAACTGGACCGACTACACACCGGACGACTTGATCGAAAAGTTCGAAAAAGAGACTGGCATCAATGTCACGATGGATACTTATGATTCTAACGAAACGCTATTGGCGAAATTAAAGTCAGGTGCAGTTGGATATGATTTGGCAGTTCCTAGTTCTAACTTCGTTAGTATTATGGTATCCGAAGGACTACTTGAAGAAGTAGACGTAAAATCGATGCCTAACTATAAGAATGTTGACCCACGATGGCAGGGTCCTGCTTGGGATCCAGAGCAGAAATATACCTCTCCATATCAATATGGTACAACGTCGTTCGCGGTGCGTACTGATGCTGCAGATGTAACGTGTGAATCGTTGAAAACATTTTTCGAGCCAGAGGGCGAAGCATGCGGTAATGTAAGTGTATTTGCCACACCAGAAGAAGTGGCCAGTATGGCAGCACTTTATCTTGGCCAGCCATATTGCGATGACCGATCTGATAGTTTGAAGGCTATGCAGAAGCTTTTACAGACACAAAATAAGTGTGTAAAGGTTTATAGCTCCGAAGGTATGATCGATCGGGTTGCGACTAAAACAGTGACGGTTACCAATGCATGGAACGGTGATGCAATGCGTGCTCGATTGGAAGGGACGCCAATAGAGTATTGTTATCCTAAGGAGGGATTGGTTGGGTGGTTTGATAGCCTCGTTATTCCTAAGGGTGCAGAAAATTATGAAAATGCGAAAACTTTCATGAATTTTTTGATGGAACCTGAGAATATGGCGATGGTTTCCAACTTTGCCCGATATTCCAATGCGATCCCTGCCTCAACTGAGTTTCTTGATCCGGAATTGGCAACAGCCCCTGAAGCCAATGTTCCTGATGGCATTGAAGTACGTGTAAGTGAAACCTGTGGACCGAAGTTTGTAAAATCGATAGATAAGATCTGGACTAAATTGCGTCAGTAATTTTTACGATAGAACCGGGGACCATTACTGCGAGCAGATTGTCGCTGGAATGGTCCCCTTATTTTTGGTGCCTTATGAAAGTATTCAGTAGTGAATCTCATCGTCTTCATTTTCCAAACGGCGAATTATTCGGAGGAGAATTTGTTCGTCCATTCGAGTGTCCTGAACGGTGGGACTATATTGTTGATCGGCTAAAGCAAAGAGGGTACAGCAACTTTGTTACCCCGGGAGAGTTGGATTTGTCCGTAGTGGCGAAAGTGCATTCCCAAGATTATATTCAGTTTCTCGAAAATGCCTGGAATGAATGGGCTGCAGAAGGATATACGGCGGACGCTTTACCTACAGTAGTGCCTGCACGTCGTATGCAACAGCGTATACCCAATCATATCGATGGAAAGCTCGGTTATTACTGCATGGCTATGGAAACTGCAATCACCTCTGGTACCTGGCAGGCAGTAAAATCCAGTGCTGCATGTGCAATCTATGCTCAAAAGCAGGTTATATCTGAAGGTTCTGCTTTTGCTTTATGTCGCCCACCCGGGCATCACTCGGGTAAAGATTTATATGGTGGCTATTGTTTTTTGAACAACGCAGCAATTGCAGTACAGTCCTTTCTGGACGATGGTGCTAAACGCGTTGCGCTACTCGACGTCGACTTTCATCATGGCAACGGTAGTCAGGATATTTTCTATGACCGGGATGATGTTCTATTTTTATCATTGCACGGTAGGCCAGAAGACGCATTTCCTCATTTTCTTGGCTATCAGGATGAATACGGAGCATCTAATGGTGAAGGCTTTAACGTTAATTTTCCAATGCCACCTGACACGACCTATGACCTATGGGGAGACGCATTAAACCAGGCCTGTAAAAAGATTACCGAGTTTTCCCCCGATGCTGTGGTTGTATCACTTGGGGTGGATACATTTGAAGATGATCCGATCAGCTTTTTTAAATTAAGTAGTGATAACTTTAAATCCTATGGCGAACGTATTGGTCAGCTAAAACTGCCTACGCTGTTCGTTATGGAAGGAGGCTATGCCGTTGAAGAAATTGGCGTGAACACGGTAAATGTGCTGGACGCATATCAAGGAGCTTAATTATGGCGCGGGATCCTCGTTACGATATTCTTTTTGAGCCGGTAAAAATTGGGCCAGTGGTTGCGCCAAATCGATTCTATCAAGTACCTCATTGTAATGGTGGCGGATATCGCGACCCTTCTGCTGTAGCGGAAATGCGAAAGGTTAAGTCTGAAGGCGGCTGGGGCGTGATCTTTACAGAACAAGTAGAACTTCACCACAGTTCGGAAATTACACCTTATATCGAATTGCACCTGTGGGATGACAAAGATATACCCATGTTGGCCAAGATGGCGGATGCGATGCATGAGCATCGCTCATTAGCTGGGATAGAGCTTGCGTATTCCGGTGTTAATGGTCCGAATCTGTATTCACGGGAAGTGCCACGAGCTCCATCAGCTCTTCCAATACGTACCTTTACGAATGATCCGGTTAGTGCCCGTGCTATGGATAAAAAGGACATTCGGGATCTACGTCGGTGGCATAGAAATGCCTTTATTAGAGCTAAGCAAGCGGGTTACGATTTAATTTGTCTTTACGGAGCTCATGGCTTTGGTGTGATCCAGCATTTCCTCTCCCGTGCAACCAATCAACGCACCGATGAGTATGGCGGTAGTTTGCAAAATCGTGCCCGACTGATGCGAGAACTCATTGAAGAAGGTAAAGATGCTGTTGGTGACACCATGGCAATCACCTTAAGGTTATCATTGGATGAATTGGTCGGGTCGGTTGGATTCGGTAATGAAGAAGTTCGCGATTTAATTGAAATGCATTCCGAACTTCCGGACCTTTGGGACCTGGCGCACGGAGCGTGGGAAGATTGTTCTGGAACCTCGCGTTTTAAAGAAGAAGGTGCCCAGCAGAGTTTGGTTGAAGGCATAAAACAGCTTACAACTAAACCGGTCGTTGGCGTCGGACGATTTACATCACCGGATGTTATGGTCAAACAGGTTCGTAATGGTATCCTCGATTTTATCGGCTGTGCGCGGCCATCGATCGCTGACCCGTTTCTACCTAAGAAAATAGACGAAGGTCGTATTGAAGATATACGCGAGTGTATCGGCTGCAATATCTGTGTTTCAGGTGATATGACAATGTCGTTATCGCGATGTACCCAAAATCCAACCTTTATGGAAGAATGGCGAAAAGGGTGGCACCCAGAAAAAATTGAAAAACGGGGTAGTGACGATAATGTATTGGTTGTGGGTGCAGGGCCGGCTGGGCTTGAAGCCGCCCGAGCATTGGGAAAGCGTGGTTACGATGTAGCGTTGGCTGAGGCATTAACGGAGCCAGGTGGAAGAGTTGCCAGAGAATGTCTATTGCCTGGATTATCTGCATGGGGCCGGGTGAGGGATTATCGTGTCTATCAGCTTAGTCAAATGGCGAATGTGCAGACCTATTTTGATAGCAAACTTTCAGCTGACGACATCATGGATTTTGGATTTGCGCATGTTGCAGTTGCCACTGGTGCAAATTGGAGATCTGATGGCGTTGGTCGATATCACACCATGGCAATTCCGTCCGATGGTTCAGTACCGGTTTATTCACCTGATGACATAATGAACGGAACACTAATACCGGGTAACGTTTTAGTCTTTGATGATGATCATTATTACATGGGTGGGGTAATCGCGGAAAAACTGGCAGAGCAAGGTTCACAGGTTACGTTACTTACACCTGCTGCTTATGTTTCCGATTGGTCACGAAACACACTCGATCAAAGTTTTATTCATCAACGTTTAGTTTCCGCAGGTGTTAGTCCTTTACTAAATCGAGGGCTGGCAGAAATAAAAGCGGGACAATATGTTAGTGAATGTGTCTACACCGGATCCTTCCTAGCGCATGATATTGATGGAATTGTTTTGGTTACCAGTCAAATACAAAATGATTCGGTATGGCGTGGGTTGGAATCACGTCAAAATGAGTGGTCGGATGCTGGTATTAAGTCGGTTCGTGTTATAGGCGATGCAGAAGCACCCGCTCCCATAGCGTGGGCAACTTATGCCGGTCATCGTTATGCTAGATTACTTGATACGGATGATATTGGCGATACTTTGCCATTCAAGCGGGAAGTCGCACAGTTGAGTTCGTAGTAGTTGCTTAGCTTCTGCGTTGTTTAGATGAAGTTAACAGACACGGGGTATGTTCGTATCCTTATTTTTCCAGTTTTGAGATTAATCTTGTAAAACTGAATATTAACTTTGGGAAATAACGTTGATTCATTAATGAATATCTTTTTCATGCTCTGAGAAATTTAGATTCTTTCGGACTAGGCTTCTTCAAGAGCCATAGCCAAGACCTCCGCAACATGTAGCGCTTTTCTTGTTGTACCTAATTCAATTTGATGTCGACAGGATGTACCATCCGCTACGATGAGATCAGTGTTAGATGCGCTACGAACTGCTGGCAGTAAACTCAACTCTGCCATTTTGATAGATATGTCCGCTGTATCCGTAGCGTAGCCAAAAGCACCAGCCATACCGCAACAGGATGACTGGATTGTTTCCACTGTTAATTCGGGAATGCGTCTTAAAACAGACTCTACGTCGCCCATAACATTGAATGCTTTTTGATGGCAATGTCCGTGGAGTAGTGCTTTTATTGGCAATGCTTTTAATGCTAAATCTGGGTTTTCTTGGTTTAGAAACTCCTCAAATAAAAATGCTGATTTAGCTAATTTCTTAGCACGTGGGTCATCAACTAATAGTGGTAACTCGTCGCGCATAGCTAGTAAGCAACTCGGTTCCAATCCGACAATGGGCACATCATTATTTAAGTACGGTTCGAAGGTGTCAAGCAAACGGAGAAGTTCCGTGCGTGCCTGATCAATCATTCCCGAGACAAGATACGTGCGGCCGCAACATACGGGGCGATTAGGGCGGCTTACAGGTGGGTTTACAATTGTGTAGCCTGCGGCAATGAGTACGCGTTCTGCAGCACGAAGAATATCGGGATCAAAGTAGCGGTTAAATGTATCCGCAAATAACAAAACTTCTTTATTAGAATTAGATGATTGCTTAGTTGGCTCTTTGTACGGGTCCGAACGCCAGATAGGAAGAAGTCTATCGCGATGCATGCCGGTAACTGATTCCGTAACTGTGCGAATTAGTTTTGATTTATTGCGAAGGTTAAGTAACCATGGAACGCGTGATGCAAATTTGGCATAAACTGGTAAATGTGCGATTAGACGGTCGTGTATACTTGCACGGCGGAGTTTCTGTCTGGCCGCGGTGACTTCCAATTTCATCCGTGACATGTCGACACCCGTTGGACATTCCCGTTTGCAGGCCTTGCATCCAACGCATAGTTGCATCGTTTGGGCCATCTCATCTGACGTAAATGCATCTTTACCCAACTGACCGGATAGCGCCAAACGCAGGGTGTTTGCTCTTCCCCGTGTCACATGTTGTTCGTCACGGGTGACTCGATAAGAAGGGCACATTGCAGCGCCCGTTAGTTTTCGACAAGCACCATTGTTGTTGCACATTTCAACGGCCCCTTGGAAACCGCCGCCTGCTCCAGTCCAGCCCTTCCAGTTCAGAACGGTGTTTATTTCTGGGACATGATATTCCTTGGAATATCGGAACAGATTGCTGTCATCCATTTTTGGCGGATCAACAATCTTTCCCGGATTCAGAATATTTTTAGGGTCAAGAAGTTGCTTCACTTCTCTAAATGTATCAACCATGCGAGGGCCAAACATTTTTTCATGAAATTCGGAGCGGCATAAACCATCTCCGTGTTCTCCAGAATGTGACCCTTTGTATTCCAGCACCAAGTCGAAACATTCTTCAGCGATTGCGCGCATGGCACTGATATCTTTATCTTGGCGCAGGTTCAAAACTGGACGTACATGTAAACATCCTACAGAAGCGTGGGCATACCATGTGCCGCTAGTACCGTGCTTATGAAAGACCTCTGTTAGTCGCGCAGTATATTCGGCAAGATCCTTGAGTTCTACAGCACAGTCTTCCACAAACGAAATAGGTTTCCGGTCTTCTCTCATTGACATCATGATATTAAGACCGGATTTTCGAACCTCAAAAATGGCTTTTTGAAATAGGGGATCAATGGCCTCCACGACTCCGCCCTGTTTGCCCGGCGCATTGTTGAAGCTAAATCCCAGGTCGTGCATTATTTCATTTAGAGCGACCAGTCGTTTCTCGTTTTCAGCAGGGTCGTCTTCAGCAAATTCGACCAATAATATGGCCTCTGGTTCCCCTTTAACAAACTGATTTACTGTGTCCTTAAAAATCGGAATGTCCCGAGAGAGTTCTATCATGGTTCGATCGATCAACTCGACAGCTACCGGACCCAGTTTCACGAGGTGTTGAGCCGAATCCATTGCATCATGAAATGTTGGAAAGTGACAAACACCGAGAAGTTTATGTTGTGGTAATGGTGATAGCGCCAACTCAATGTGTTTACTGAACGCAAGTGTCCCTTCCGAGCCTACCAAAAGATGTGAAAGATTGATCGGAGAGTTGCCAGGAACTAAGGCATCAATGTTATAGCCACCAACTCGGCGCATAACTTTTGGAAAACGTAGGGTGATTTCCTCCTTTTCTCGTTCTCCGATTTTTAGCAACTGATCAAGCCACATTGGCGGGGTTGCTTGATCTGGGTTAGGTTGTTCTGTATTGAAATGGAATTCGCTGCAGTCTGATAAGATGCCTTTAATAGACGTAACATTGTCACGCATTAATCCATATCGGATTGAACGACTCCCACAGGAGTTGTTGGCGGTCATGCCACCGATAGTTGCTCGAGAGCTAGTAGAAACATCTACAGGAAACCATAATCCATGAGGCCTAAGTTGGCGATTCAGTTCGTCCAGAACGATGCCCGGTTCGACAACACAGCGTCGATTTTCAACGTCAAGTTCAACGATTTTATTTAGGTATTTGCTGTTATCAATTACGATAGCAGTATTTACCGTTTGTCCACACTGCGAGGTTCCGCCACCGCGGGGTAGAATAGGGATTCCCTCGTCGTTTGCTATTGTCAGTGTGTGCTTGATGTCATCCATAGTAACTGGGACAACAACAGCATGGGGCATCATTTGGTATAGGGATGCGTCAGTGGCATAACGCCCACGGCTGAAAATATCTGTGAACAGTTCACCAGATAAAGCAGGCATCAACTTATTTTTGAGTAGTATTGAAAGATCAGTCGTCATGATTGTTGACAGAGTATGGAAGGCTGATTCAATATAACCGACCAATGTTGCAAACTGCAACCAACTAAAAAAGAGAAATTTTAATATGCGCCGTCCCGGACGACATTTCCTACAAATTCCTGGTCCATCCCATGTTCCCGATCGGATATTGCGCGCGATGGATTATCCAACGATGGATCACCGTGGCCCGGATTTTTCTGAACTAGGACAGCGTGTTTTGCGTGGTATGCAGGGCATCTTTAAATGCAGTGGTCCGGTGGTGATTTATCCTGCATCCGGCACTGGCGCATGGGAGGCGGCATTAGCAAACACTTTAGCAGAAGGAGATCGGGCGGCAATAGTTGAAACCGGTCACTTTGCGTCGCTCTGGACTCAACTGGCGCAGCGACTTGGCATCAATGCTGAGATTATTCCGACAGACTGGCGAACCGGCGCAGACCCTGATGTTATCGAGGATTACCTTCGCGCAGATACACAACGAAAAATCAAAGCGCTATGCGTTGTTCATAATGAAACGTCAACTGGCTCTACTTCTAGGATAGCTGAAATTCGTGAGGCTATGGACGCAGCAGGTCATTCCGCTTTATTGATGGTTGATACCATTTCTGGGTTAGCAAGTGCGCGCTATTGTCAGGATGAGTGGCGTGTAGATGTTGGAATTAGTGGTTCACAAAAAGGCCTGATGTTACCCCCAGGTCTTTCGTTCAACGCGATTAGTGAAAAAGCCCTTGAGGTATCGAAACGATCAGGGCTTCGACGCTCTTATTGGTCATGGCAAGAGATGCTAACGCCGAATGAGACGGGTTATTTTCCTTACACGCCTGCGACAAATTTACTCTACGGTTTGGCTGAAGCCATAGATATGTTGCACGAAGAGGGGTTAGAGAATGTTTTTGCCCGACATCAAAGACACGGGGAAGCAACTCGGCGTGCTGTTGCTCATTGGGGGTTCGAAACCCAGTGCCAGGTTGAGGCTGATTATTCACCCGTGTTAACCGCGGTTCGGCTGCCTGAATCGGTCAATGCTGATGACTTTAGGGCAATAACTTTGAAATATTTCGATATGTCCTTGGGAAATGGTCTAGGTCAAATTGCAGGCAAGGTTTTTCGCATCGGTCATTTAGGGGATTTTAACGATCTGATGTTAGCCGGCACGTTAAGTGGTGTTGAAATGGGGCTTAGTTTGGCAAAAATCTCTCACCAATCGGGCGGTGTTCTCGCTGCAATGGATTACTTGACGCAAACATCGACATCAGTAATAGATTGACTTAACCGATCAATGATGACCAAAACAGGATGATTAGACTATGAGTTCAGCCGATCACGTGTTAGTTGATGTTCAAGATCAAATTGGTTTTGTTACTCTTAACCGGCCACATGCCAGAAATGCACTAACGTTTGACATGTATGAGCGTGTTGCTGAGGTTTGCGTAACACCACCTAATGATGCAAAGATCATGGTATTTAGGGGTGCAGGTGACAAAGCCTTTGCTGCAGGCACGGACATATCACTATTTCGAAATTTCACAACACCTGAACATGCCATAGAGTATGAGGCAACTATGGACCGTGTTGTGGGCCATATAGAGCAGTGCTCTATACCAACCATTGCTGCGATAGATGGTGCGTGCACCGGCGGCGGTGCAGTGATTGCCAGTGCTTGTGATCTTCGAATCGCAACGCGCAGTATGCGTTTCGGCTTTCCGATTGCACGCACTCTGGGTAACTGCTTATCTGCCGCGAACATTGCGCGCTTAACTGCACTATTAGGTGCTGGTAGAGTAAGGGAGATTATTTTCACATGCAGATTAATCGAAGCGGCGGAAGCTAAGCAAATAGGTCTAGTTTCTGAAGTATTGGAAACCAGCGAGCTATTAATGGAGCGAGTTAGTCAACTTGCGCGTTCACTTATGCAGCATGCGCCACTTACCATGCAGGCCACCAAGCAAATTCAGATCCGCTTAGCCGCGCAGCAAGTTGAAGATCGAGACTGGATTGTGAAGTGTTATACCAGTGAAGATTTTCACGAGGGCCTAGACGCATTTTTAAATAAACGTATGCCTGATTGGAAGGGTTGCTAGTGGCGGGACCGCTTGAGGGTTGTCGAGTTCTAGAGCTTGCTCATATTATGGCCGGTCCGATAGCAGGCATGATGTTGGCGGATATGGGCGCCGATGTTATTAAGATTGAGAAAAAAACTGGTGACGACACTCGTCGGATGGTGCCCCCTAAAGTTAACGATGAGAGCGCCGCGTTTATGATGATGAACCGTAATAAACGCGGAATTGTACTCGATTTGAAATCTGCGGCTGGTAGGCAAGCTTTCCTCCGTCTGATCAAGACTGCCGATGTCTTAATCGAGAACTTTCGTCGCGGGACTATGGAGAAACTTGGTCTTGGATATGATTTGTTAAAGTGCATCAATCCGGCATTAATTTATTTAGAGGTATCAGGTTTTGGACGCACGGGTCCCTATGCAGATCGAGCAGGTTTTGATTTGATTGCACAGGGAATGTCAGGTTTGATGTCAATTACAGGGGACGGAGTGACTGATGCGCCTATGAAAGTCGGTGCGCCGGTGACTGATATCACGGCTGGAATATTGGGTGCAATGGGGGTTTCGGCGGCTTATGCTAACCGACTGAAAACTGGACTGGGACAAAAAGTAGATACATCTTTGTTTGAAGCGGGTATAACTCATACCTACTGGCAGTCGGCGATTGCGTTCGCTACGGGTGAGTCACCGGGCGCACTAGGCACTGCCCATCCTCTAAATGCACCATATCAGGCCTTCGAAACTGCAGATGGTTGGATAAATGTAGGTGCCGCTAATCAACAGAATTGGGAACGTCTATTATCGGTTTTGGAATTACCTGAATTGGGCGAAGATATTCGCTTTGGCTCAAATGATGCTCGTATGGCAAACTTGCCTGCATTGGTTAAAATTCTTAATGGTATTTTTGTTCGAAAAATGACAGCGGAATGGTTAGAACGATTCGAGAAGGAAGGATTACCAGCGGGGCCAATACTGAATATTCAGGAGATGCATAAAGACCCCCAAGCTGTGGCGCGCAATATGATTGTAGATCAGCAGCACCCTACCGCAGGTCTCACACAGACATTGGGAACACCGGTTAAATTTTCACAAACTCCTACTATGATTAAATATGCGGCGCCCACACTTGGGCAACATAGTACAGAAGTGTTTTTGGAAGCTGGGTTTTCCAATGAGGAAATCGGCCTACTTCTAAACGAGTAAACGTCAATAATTCGATGGTAAGCGAGCCATAATCGCAAAGGTTTTTATCAGGCGAGTATGAATAAAGCCAAGCTTTGTCGTTGATATGACACAGTTCCTGCTATTTTTTGCTCTAAATATCATAAAAAGAGTGATTACATTAACCTTTTTAAGCCTGATGGCTTATGCACACAATTTTACTCCACTCCGGATATGCAGGTCTA
>CAJQKF010000107.1 GCA_905478855.1 uncultured Gammaproteobacteria bacterium | reverse complement strand
TAGACATAGGTCCGGTTTTTCCTGGGGATCTATTACTTACAGATGAAATCGTTGAATATATTGGTCAACCAATATTTATTGTAGCCGCCCGTTCCCATTATCAAGCTAGAGTGGCGGCCCGACTAGGCAGCATTGATTATGAACAACATGATGCCGAAATAGAAGTTGATGCAGCGATAGAGTCCGGCAACACGGTGAGACCTGTGCATATTATGGCAATTGGTGATCCAGATGCGGTGTTAGAAGCAGCACCTTTCAGACGCAAGGGTCAGTTTCGTGTAGGTGGGCAAGAACACTTTTACTTGGAAGGTCAAGCTGCCATGGCATTGCCACAGGAAGACGGTGGCATGGTCGTCATGACATCGAATCAGAATCCGACTGAAGTTCAGAAATTAGTAGCTGAAGTACTTGGATTGCCGATGCATAAAATTGTAATCGATGTCCGTCGTATGGGTGGTGGCTTTGGCGGAAAGGAAACCCATGCTAATCCATGGGCATGTATGACTGCATTGGTAGCATGGCATACAGGGTTACCAGCAAAGTGCCGACTTTCCCGCGCGGACGACATGATCATGACAGGGAAGCGTCATGATTTTTTGAATTCATATGACATCGGTTTCGATGCCGACGGTCAAATACTGGCCGTAACACACGACCTTGCTGGACGTTGCGGAAACAGCCCCGATCTTTCGGATGCGATTGTTGATCGCGCAATGTTTCATTGTGATAACGCTTACTGGCTGCCCAACGCACGGGCTGTAGGGCACCGCTATAAAACAAACACTGTTTCTAATACGGCGTTTCGAGGTTTTGGCGGCCCCCAGGGCATGATGGCCGCTGAAGCAGTTATTGATGAAATAGCGAGGGCGACAGGTCTTGATCCGCTTACAGTGCGTAAGAGAAATTTGTATAAACAAGATGCAGGCCAAAAAACACCGTACCATCAAGAAATTGAGCATTTTACTATTCCGCAAGTAATTGAACAGCTTGAAAGTGAGTCAAAGTATTGGGAACGTCGAGAAGCGATAAGACTTTTTAATATCGAACATGCGACGATGCGAAAAGGCTTAGCATTGACACCGGTTAAGTTTGGCATCTCATTTACGGTAACGCATTTGAATCAAGCTAGTGCACTAGTTCATGTCTACACCGATGGCAGTATTCACCTAAACCATGGCGGTACAGAGATGGGGCAGGGGTTATTTACTAAAATTAGTCAAATAGTCGCCGATGTGTTTGCTGTTGATGTGGATACCGTTGCTGTCTCCGCTACTCGCACAGATAAGGTGCCGAATACCTCTCCAACAGCGGCTTCTGCTGGCACAGATTTAAACGGCATGGCAGCAAAAGATGCTGCAAATACTATACGTGAACGTATGATCGAGTATGCTGTAGGAAAATATAGTCTGCAAACTGACCAAATCCGTTTTGCGGATAGTCAGGTTTACCTTGGCGACGTTCTTAAAACCTTTTCTGATTTTGCTAATGAGTGCTGGTTGAATCGTATTCAGTTGTCAGCGACAGGTTTCTATAAAACACCGAAAATTCACTATAATCGCGAAACTGCTGCGGGTCGACCATTCTTCTACTACGCCAATGGCGCGGCTGTGAGCGAAGTTATTGTTGATACGTTAACAGGGGAATATAAATTAACTGCTGTAGATATTATTCATGATGTTGGGGACTCTTTGAACCCCGCAATTGACATTGGTCAGATAGAAGGAGGTTTCGTTCAAGGACTCGGATGGTTGACTACCGAGGAGTTGAAGTGGAACGCAGAAGGCAGGCTGCTGAGCACAGGTCCGGCTACGTATAAAATACCAGCTATAGCGGACGTGCCCGAACATTTTAATGTTCGATTGCTAGAAGGACATCCAAATCGGGAACCAACAATTTATCATTCCAAGGCGGTAGGCGAGCCGCCGTTAATGCTAGCCATAAGTGTTTGGTGTGCTTTATGTGATGCTGTATCTTCTATTGGAAGCTATCGACTTAATCCTCGTTTAGATGCACCGGCGACCTGTGAAAAGGTGCTGTTTGCGATTGAAGAAATTCAACAACGAATGGCTGAGGAATGAGTAATACGATACGGTGGCCTAATGCATTGGCACAACTTCTCAAAGAAGGTAGATCGGCAGTACTGGTAAGTATTATCGAAACCCGTGGATCCTCGCCGAGGGAGCAGGGTGCAAAGATGGTTGTAGCAAAACAGCAGATATTTGATACGATTGGTGGCGGTGAACTTGAGTTTCGGGCGAGTAATATTGCATATGATATGTTGTCATCTGCCGAGTCTGCAGTACAGTTTGTCGACTTCCCGCTCGGTCCTGAGTTAAATCAATGTTGCGGTGGGAATGTGAAGTTAATGTTTGAATGTTTTCCGTCGAGCAATTTTCATATTCAATTGTACGGTGCCGGGCATGTTGCGCGTGCCATGGTTAATCTTTTCGGGGAGCTTGATTGCACTGTCCGATGGATTGATGAACGAACTGATGAGTTTCCACAGGAAGTTCCCGATAATATCACCTCGGTAATTACTGATGCTTTTGCTGTAGAGGTAGAGGCGGCTCCTTCCTCCAGTTGGCATTTAATTCTTACCCACAGCCATAGCTTGGATCTCGAAATCTGTGATGCTGTTTTGAGCCGCGCTGATTTTTCCTATTGTGGTCTTATTGGCTCAAAGTCAAAAGGCACGAGGTTTCGCAAGCGACTAACTGAGAGAGGATTTTCCAAAACGGAACTTAGTCGACTGAATAGTCCTATTGGCTTGCCTGGCATGGATGGCAAACGACCAATGGAAATTGCTATTTCGGTAGTTGCGGATCTTATCCAGCGACATCAGCAACAGCAAAGTATAACGACACATCATATAAAACTGGTGGAACAATGAACTTGCATACCCTTAACACGTCGGGCTGCGAACAGGCGCATGAGGTCTTTTTTAATTGCTGTAGTGCCGAGCGTTGGACACAGCTAATGATTGACTCTCGACCATTCTCCAATCAAGCTGATATGTTACAACATGCCAAGAATCACTGGGCAGCAATGCAGGAGAGTGATTGGCTCGAGGCTTTTGCAGGACATCCTAAAATTGGTGATGTTAATTCGTTAAAGGAGAAGTATGCAGCAACTCGAGGCCTGGCCGGACACGAGCAATCGTCTGTTTCCGCAGCGGATGATTTGGTGATTGAAAAACTTGCTCACCACAATGCCGAGTATGAAAAAATTCATGGGTTCATTTTTATAGTATTTGCAACAGGCAAAAGTGCCGAGCAGATGCTTGCGCTATTGATGGATCGAATACACAACACACGGTTGCAGGAGTTGCATAATGCGGCGGCCGAGCAACTGAAAATCACTCTGCTTAGATTGGATAAAATACAATGAGTCAAATAACTACCCACATTCTTGATACCGCGCGTGGCTGTCCAGCCGAAGGCGTTACGATTAGACTCTATGCTGCAATAAACGATGGTTGGAAAGAACTGGCATCGGGTGTTACCAATGGGGATGGCCGTGTACCCAACCTATTGAAAGACGGAAAAGTATTACCGGCGGGAACTTATCGCACACATTTTGAGGTGAGTGGTTATTTTCGTAATCGTGGGCATAAACACTTTTATCCATATGTGGATGTGGCATTTAATATTGATGGCGATGGGCAGCATTATCATATTCCGCTACTACTTTCCCCATATGGTTACAGTACCTACCGCGGGTCCTAAATGAAGCCTAGTGTTTTTAAGGGTGCGGTAGCCCATCGGGGTGTCGTCGTTCATGCCTTAGATGATCCTTTAAAAGGAGATTATCTTCAGCATTTTGACGATGGCATTCTTGTTGTCGATAGCACTGGGCATGTTATCGAAGCGGGTTATGCGGCTCAGATGTTGGAGCGCATGCCAGATATGGAAATCGTTGATCACGGTGATTGTTTCATAATGCCAGGGTATATTGATACCCATATCCACTATCCCCAAACTGGTGTGATTGCATCGTTTGGTAGCCAACTAATTGACTGGTTAAATCGTTATACATTTCCTGCGGAACTTGCTTATGACGATGAGGAAAATGCGCATAGTGGAGCTCATTTTTTTATTAACGAACTGTTACGCAACGGCACAACAACGGCTCAAGTATTCGCAACCGTGCACCCAATATCTGTTGATGCCTTTTTTACTGTTTCTCGCGAGCATAACCTTCGTATGTTGTGTGGCAAGGTGATGATGGATCGACATGCTCCTGAAGGGTTGTTAGATACACCGTCATCTTCTTATGAGCAGACTGCAGCATTAATTGAAAAATGGCACGGGAAAGCACGTCTGGACTATTCCGTTACACCACGTTTTGCACCGACTTCTACGAGTGAGCAACTAGGTTTTGCTGGACGACTACTTGAAGAGTATCCGAGTGTGCGACTACACACTCATCTTTCTGAAAATCACCAAGAAATTGAGTGGGTAAAAGAACTTTTCCCTAAGAGCATGGATTATCTTGATGTGTATGATCAACACGGCTTGGTAGGACCGAACTCAATATTTGCCCACAGTATTCACTTAAATGAACGTGAATGGAAACGCATGGGAGAAGCGCAAAGTGCCATCGCGTTTTGTCCCTGCTCAAACTTATTTATTGGTAGCGGTTTGTTTGACCTTGCCAAGGCTGACCGTTACGGTGTGCAAACCAGTCTTGCGACTGATGTGGGCGGTGGTGATTCATTTTCGATGCTGCGGGTGATTAATGAGGGCTACAAAGTTTTGCAAATGAGTGGTCAAAACCTTAATGCTGCACGGGCACTGTATTTGGCTACGTTAGGTGGTGCGAAAGCTCTGGGACTAGATAACGTTGTTGGTAATTTCGAAGCGGGTAAAGAAGCAGATTTCGTTGTGGTTGATCCTAAAGCGACGCCGTTAATGGCCCATCGCTACGCGCTAAGTTCGAATTTTGATCAACGATTATTTGCAACCTTAATGATGGGTGATGATAGAGCGATAAAGGAAACCAGAATAATGGGAGTTTTGGCCCATCAGCGTGATTAGAATAGTGGTTACGACCGGACGAATCTCCAGGCGAAAATATTACCAATAATTGCGATTGGTACAAATCCAGCAAAAAGCCAAAACGCAATTTCTTCGATGAGGCCTATTGATGCACCGTCACTAACACCCATCGAGTTAGCAATTAATCCACTTAATGCGGCGCCAATGGCGAATCCTGCTTGTTGAGTTATGGGTACACTGGAGGATGTGCGATCGCGCTCACCTTCGGCAGACGCATCGATTATACGACGAATGATAAAGCCCCACATCATGCCGAAACCGCCGTTTCCCAGAATGAGCGCGACTATTACTGGCCAAAGTGTTGCTTTAGGCAATACATAGGCGAGCATTGTCAAACTGATCACTACCAGTGCGCTACCAGTCCTTATTAGATACGGTTCGAAGCGAGCTGGCGTGCCTGAGAACAGGATTGCAACACTGCCCCAGGCAATTGTCTCTATTATGATAATAAAACCAGCTTCAAGTGGATTCATTCCGTACAGGCGGATCAGAATCAATGGACCGTAGACCAGGAATGACATAATGCACAAAGACAATAGGAATGTAGTTGCAACCCCGTTGCCAATATTGTGCGTAAAGTCGAGAACTTCTTTCGGTAACATTCGACTTGTCGATGCTTTCTGATCTCGATACAGAAAAAATATAAAACAACATATTCCGCCGACAACTAGCAGTGGTGACGCTATGGGGTCAAAGTTGGCACCGGCCATTGAAATCATTAGTATAGATGCACAAAGATAACACAAACGCACAAAAGGAAATTTCGCCGTTGTTGTAGATGCAATGGTGTCGGATGCATGGAGTAATGCTCGAATGGCAGGAATCAGTAATACTGCTAAAAAGGCAAATGTCCAAAATGCAAAGCGCCAACTTGCGTACGTTGCAAAAGCACCTCCTAGGGTTGGGCCGGTGAATGATGAAATCATCCAAATCATGGAAATACAGCCGACAATTTTCGGCACGAATCGATTTGGGAAAAACCGATCTTGTGCAACATAGACTAATGCTAAAAGAGCACCACCGCCCAAACCTTGTAGAGTTCGTCCAACAAGTATTATCTGCATGCTAGGTGCGGAAGCTGCGACGACACAGCCTATGGCATAGAGTAAAGCGGCATAACACATGGTCGATCGGATACCATATCGTGTAATTACCAAGCTTATGGAGGCACCCCCACATATGGAGCCTGCAAGATAAAGTGCAAACGCCCAGCTAATAAGATGAAGACCACCAACTTCGGCTACGGCACTTGGCATTGTCGTAGCGGTTAGATTCGAGTTTGCAGCGTGTAACCAAACAGACATTGCCAGTATGGCAAGTTTGGGTGCGTATTGGGGGGTTAGTATTTCCCGCCATTTTACATTTTTGATTGTGGAGGTGCTCAAAACTATTTTCTACGTGAGGAAGTTGAAGTTTACGTGCTGGTTTACGGATGCTAGTGTATGGCGGCATTCTACTTGACGCTAGTTTTATATCAGTATCTCCAGTTTGGAATAGACGGTTTTGCGCCTATCTGCCAAAATACTGATTCAAGTTCCTTATGAGATGATTTAACGTGGCTTCTAAAATGCCTATCCCCGAACAGTTTGCCGAAGTATTGCGCGGCGTAGAAAATCAAACCTATCAGACAGCATGGTCATTGCCAGGCCGTTTTTATGTAGATGAGGAATGGTTCAATATAGAAAATCAGCGATTGTTTTCCCAGCAATGGGTTTGTGTTGGGCGCGTGGAAGAACTTGAAAACCCTGGCGATTTTTTTACATGTGACATTGCAGGTCAGCCGGTGCTGTTAACCCATGGGAAAGATGGGAAACGAAGAGCATTATCGAATATTTGCCTGCACCGCGGAACGATTTTAGTTGAAGAGTCCGGCAGTTCAGACCGTTTCACCTGTCCATACCATCGTTGGAGTTACGATGCAGCAGGCCAACTATTGACCGCACCGCGTATGACAGGGCGTAAGGATTTCACCTCTGAAGAGTGTCGCTTACCGGAATATTTTATCGAAGACTGGATGGGTTTCATTTTTGTTTGTATTGGAAGCAATCCTCAAGATCTAAACAAGCAATTACAAAAAGCCACGGAGTTGATTCAACCCTATCATCTGGAGGAAATGAAAACTCTATATCGTGCAGATGAGTGTTGGGAAGTTAATTGGAAGTGCTTGCTAGAAAATTTCATGGAGGGCTATCATCTGTCACCGCTGCATAGAACAACCTTACATAAAGTAAATCCGACTCGATTATGTAAACATATCGAGCCCGGTGATATTCATTTTGGTTACACAGTTGGATTTACCAGCCGCCTTCCGGAGGAGCGTGTCGGCCATAGCGATTTAACCGAGGAGCAAATGGATACCTGTGTAATGGTAGCGATAGCGCCCGGTCTAGCGGTCGGTATCGGTAGCGACTATTGTTCGTTCTTATGTTTACAACCTGTTTCGGCAGGTCGGGTAAAAGTTAAAATAGGTTTGTTGTTTCATGGAGACAATTGGCCAGAAGAAGTTGTTGCTGAAGCGGTTTCATTGTTTAACGATACAATGGCAGAAGATAAAGCTGTTTTACTACGTGTTCAGAAGGGGCTCGCCGCACCGAGTCATGCGTCAGGCCCCCTGGCGAAGAAGGATTTTGAAGGTACTATTTTTGATTTTTTTCGATATTTAAGTAGGTCGCTTTTATAGTTTTGAAGCTTTTATTCAAAACTAATGTCGTGTTCTAAAAGGTTCGGTGGAGTCAAGGTATCCTCAATACATTCGCACCTTCTTGGATTGCTTGTTCAACATTTCGTGGCGAGAGACAATCGCCAATTAAGTGATAATTGCTCTGATTTTCTGATTGAAGTTTTTGGTCAGAACGACATCCTCGCCAGTTGACGATGACACTAATATTATTTATGTGAATTGGTTTATTGGCGAAGAGGTTTTTAAGTTCTATCGCTCCATTATAAATAGTGTTGATGATTACGTTCGGGATCATCTGGCAACCAAGTTCCCCGAGTCGCGAATACCATGCATGGCGATTGGTTGCATCAATGTCAGCCGCAACGGCTATATCCGATGTGATAATCATTACTTCAGAACCGTGGTGTGAAAGCCACTCCGCTGCTGCCAGCCCGGCTTGTCCTCTCCCGTCATTCACCACTACCACAATACCCGTAATCGGAATTTGTTGTTTTAGAATTTCATGTGGCGTACTAATTTGTACCGAATTATCGCCGCGTATACGCCCTAGATTTGCCATAGCTCCGGTAGCTATAATTATTTGATCCGCTTTGCTTTCTCGTAGATCATTTACGCTAATTAAAGAGTTATATTGAATATGTACGCCCAGTCTTTTTAGTTCGCTCAAACGCCAATTAATGATCCCACTTAGCTCTACTTGACCAGGGCTCCTCGCCCACAATGCTAATTGGCCACCTGCATGTTCATATTGTTCATGGATCTCTACTTTGTGTCCTTGCTCAGCTGAGACACGAGCTGCTTCTAGTCCCGCAGGTCCAGCACCAATAATTAATATATTCCCCTTGCTTGGTGCTTTACTACTTACAGATGCTTTGCCTATATGCGGATTGTGTATGCATCGAATAGGTTTGCCCAAATATCGGTTGGCGATGCAGTTGTTAGTGCCGACACAGGGACGAATTTCATCTGCCGCATTTCGTTTAAGTTTGCTAACAATTTCCGAATCACTAATGTGCGCTCTGGTCATGCCAATCATGTCTGCGTCGCCATTTTGTAGGACACGCTCAGCATGGGCAGGATCAGTTATCCGCCCAACCGCGAAGACAGGAATCTTCACAACATTGCGAATTCCTGCGGCCAACCCTACAAAAAGACCATGGGGCGCCGGTGTTGGCGCCCAATGCTTAGCACGTCCGCTATGGCTCATATTAGTGTGTGCAATTACGCTGATGTAATCTATAAGCCCCGTGGCAGATAAGATGGTTGCTATCTGTTGCATGTCGCTTTGATTTAGACCTCCGGGTTCGAATTCATCTCCGGGAATACGGATCCCTAAAATGGGCTTAGGACCTATTTCCTCCCTAACCATTGACAACAATTCAATTGTAAATCTCATGCGGTTTTCAAGGCTGCCGCCGTACTTATCTTCACGTAGATTTGTTAGCGGGGATAAAAAAGCATGGGGCAGGAAACCAAACGCAGCAAGTATTTCGATACCATCAAGATTACCTTGAATGACTCGTTTGGCTCCATTTCTATAGCCCGTCAAAACCTCCTGTATTTCTCCTGTAGTCATGGCGTGGGAGATGCCACCGGTAACAGCAGAGCATGTTGCAGATGCGGACCAGTTAGCCATCATCGGTTGCTGAATCAGCACGGTACCGGCACTGTGAGCGAGTTGCGCAAGTATGCGACCGCCTTGCCCATGAACAGCAAGCGCTAGAGCCTGATAGCCCGGGATAATTGTGTCGTCAAGATTCCACAGACCATCGGAGCCCAGAGATAACATCCCCGAACGATGAATGGGTGTCCCACCGGTGATCTGCAGGCCCACGCCGGCCCGCGCATAGTTACGGTGGTAATTTATGTAGTCCGCGCCGGGCTTATTATCTTTAGCTAAACCCGGTACATGAGCCGAAACGAGTACACGATTTCGAGTTTCTATGCTGCCTATTTTTAAGGGTGAGAGCAGGTGTATAAACGATTGAGTAGTCATTTGGGCAACCTGATAGATATTAGTTTTACGATAATCTCATGAAACACGTTGAGGCATTGTTCTTAACAGGGTACTTTTTTTGGAACTATTACTAGCTGGGAGATAACTACATGTTCGGGTTGGTTTAGAGCGTAGATTATCGCTTCGGCAACGTCTTCGGGCTCAAGCCATATGCCGAAGTCCTCATAAAATTTATCCGCTTTGCTATCATCTCCAAAGCGTGCGCTGGCAAATCCAGTTTTCACCAGACCCGGCAGTATTTGCGAAACACGAACTCCAGTATCTGCAAGCTCTAAGCGTAAGGATTCACTGAAGCCATCGACAGCATGCTTACTACTACTGTAAACCGCAGTTGTCGGAACAGGCATTAAGCCACCGATTGATCCTAAGTTAATGATATGGCCTGTATCGCGTTCCAACATGCCCGGTAGAATTGCGTAAGTCGAGCGAATGAGTCCGCGAACGTTGGTTTCAATAATATCCAGCCAATGTTTCTTATTGCCGTCAGCGAAATTTTTCCGGCCGCCGACGTCATGTCCTGCATTGTTGACTAGGATGTTGATTTGACGCCAGTTTTCGGGCAGTCTTTCAAGCAATGTATCAACGGAAGCGTCCTGATCGACATTTAAATCGATAGACAAAAATTTATCACCAAGTTCGTTTTGCAATTCACATAGACGATTGGCATGGCGCGCTGTTCCAATGACACGATGGCCATTTTTGATAAGGCGTTGTGAGAGTGATTTGCCGATGCCACTGCTGGCACCGGTAATTAAGGCAATGGTTTCCGACATGGGTGTATTGAATCTCTTAATTTAATCAAAAAGTAACCTGTAACAGGTGGGTATCAATATGATAGCAGAGAATTCTGTAAAACGAATGACGCCGGCAATCGGTGCAGAAGTTACGGGTCTTGATGTTAATCAGTTAACTGCTTCCGAGCTAAGTCAATTACGCCGGCTTTGGTTGCAACATAAGGTGTTGGTAATACGAAACCAGAAGATGAGTCTCAATCAGTTGTGTGACTTTAGCGGTTACTTTGGTGAGTTAATGCAACTACCTTATATTACTCCGGTAGATACTCACCCCAAAATTATTTGCGTACAAAAAAAGGCCGATGAAGTGAATATGGGCGTATTTGGTGGTGACTGGCATTCGGATTTTAGTTTCCTCAAAACACCTCCAGCAGCATCGATATTATATGCCGAGACAATACCGCCTCTTGGTGGTGATACTTTATGGGCGAATATGAGCCTGGCTTTGAAAAATTTGCCTAGTCATCTACTTGAGTGGGTAGAGAATCGTAATGTGATTCATACCGGTGCGCCCTATGGGATCAAGAATGCACCTGCAGCGGATACCCAGTTTACCGGGTCCATCGAGATTCAACGGAATAACCCCGAGGCTGACCGAGAAATGCTTCATCCTGCTATTGTGAAACATCCTGATACTGGCGAGCGTTCGTTGTTTATTAGCCCAACATACACGACTGGTATCGAGGGTGTTGAACCGGATGTGGGGTGCTCAGTATTAAAGGAACTCTTTGAGTTTTGTGCACGACCTGAATTTTTTTGCCGCTTACGATGGAGTGCGAATGCTGTTGTTATCTGGGATAACCGCAACACGATGCATTATGCAGTTAACGATTATGATGGTTTTGAGCGACGAATGTATCGAACTACGATAGCCGGTCAGTCACCGATTTCGGGCAGTGCCTAAGCAGGTAGTTAGCCCTTAATCTCGAGTTTTTCTATAAAAAAACCAGCGATAGTATATATTTCCATGGCAATCCAGATAAGGTTAAACACTATATCAACAAAATCTCAAGGAACGATGCGACTAATGTACCTAACCTCTATCATTTTCTAATGAGACTGTAAATCGTGAAGCTAACACCAATCCTTATGTCAACCGATGGCATTGCGTTGTTGAAAATGTTCAGGAAGTTGTGTGACGCAACATGCTGTTATTGCTGGGTAGCAGTGAGACCACAACGAGAATTAAAACGGCGGTAACGGATAACAATAAAAATAGGGTGTTAAATCCATGATTAGCGTGTATCCATGAGATTAATGGTACTGAACATGCCATGACAGAAAATGTAACGATATAGCGAATGGCAAAGGCTCTACTTCGCCACGCACTGCTGGCGATACGTCCGACCAGAACGTCGTTAATCGGAATTTGCCCAAACACAACCAGCATAAAACCGATAGATACTAACAGTGCAGGTATGCCATGTAAATTTTGCATGATCGCAAAAAACATCGCTTGTAAGCTGACGACTGCAATAAATATAGTTTTTAATGAGCGTTTGTCGAGCAGGTAGCCCACGATTAGTTGCGCGATTGCCGCCAAGGAAAATACAATAAATGCATACCAACCAATCTGGCTTGCGCTGGATGCAAAATCCCCTATGCGTTCATCAAATATTTTTGGTAATGCAAATGTTGTGCTTTGAAATATAAGCCCACCAAGAGCGGTAGACGCCAGTACAATAGCAACTATTCTGAGCAGGGTCTTTCTTGAAGTATCCGTTATTTTGGTTTTATCTTTGTTTATTTTTTCACGTGGCTCAATATTTCCCCCGCGGATAAAAAACAGATACACAATGCCTATGATGATTGACACTACACCGGGAAAAATGAATGCACTTTGCCAGCTAACCTTGTCTATCAAAAATCCTGTGAATAATGCTGCACATGCCACTCCCAGGTTGCCGAATACCCCATTAATGGCAAGAGGCATGCCGGTTTTTAGTCGGCCTTGGACTACCAGGGAAAGACCTACCGGATGATAGATGGCAGCAAATATGCCAATGCAAAATAACCCAATGCCGATTTGTATCGGACTCGTTGCTAAGGATGTAAGCATTGAGGCTATGCCAATGCCGATAAAAAACAAAACGATCATGCTGCGCCTATCCCATTTGTCGGCCAACCAGCCTGCCGGAATTGCACAAATGCCAAAGGCAACGAAGCCGGGTGTTGCATACGGTATGAGTTCAGCATAGCTCATACCCCATTCAGACGATAGTTTAAGTGCCGCGCTAGTCGCAAAAATCAGCATAAACAGATGGTCGAGAAAGTGGCCAATATTTAAAAACAGAAAATCTGTTTGATGTCTATTTTTCATGGATCGATTTTTAAAGAAAGCTGTTGTTAAATGGGTAGTTACTCATGCACTCCACGGCATTATCTCGAATTAGTAATTGTTGTTCTAACTTAACCCCTTCGCCAAATTTTTCAGAACCCACGTAACTCTCAATACACAATATCATGCCATCTTCGATATGCCCGTCGAGAGGATAGTCGCGCGTAGTATCCAAATAGGGGATGTTGGGATATTCACCGGACATTCCTAAACCATGGGCAATACAGTAATAACGACTTTTGTTGTATTCAGTTGGAACTTTCCATGCTTTTTCCGTGAGTTCGAGGAAACTCATGCCGGGCTTTATCGCATCAATATTCCAGTGTAACTGTTCGAATGATTTCTGGTACAACATGCGTTGAGCGTTTGATGGTTTTTTGTCGCCAGAGATGAAGGTTCTTGAAAAATCAACCGCATAGCCATTGTACCCTACAGAATCAGTGTCTAGACATACAAGCTCACCGTCTTTTACAATACGGTTTGAGCACTGCTGAAAATAGGGGTACGTATGTTCACCACTTTGAACCAATCGTGTTGTAACGTACATGCCCTCATTTGCGATTAATTCTTTTTGATAATTCGCCCAGTTGGCAACCTCGGTAGTCTCTGGCTCAAGGTTATCTTCGAATTTTTGTACGGCATATTCGACTCGTTGCATTGCTTCGTACATATATTCAATTTCAGTATCCAATTTATGCCGTCTTGTGGCCGACAAAACTTCATCGGCATCTGAAAGTATTAAGCCGTTCTGGCGTAATGCATCCACCGCGACATATGGGAACCTATCGATTGCTAATCGTCTATCTCTGCCGCATGTTTGCCTCAATAAGTCGGTTATTACAGTGGCGAATTCGGTCGAGTTTTGTTTTACTTTTCCAGATGAACTGGTAAAGCATAATCCTTTAGCTGGCAGAATATGATCAATTGTTTCGAGGTTTTTGCCTAAATGCTCACATCCAAAGAAGTCGAATAAAATAGCCGGACCTTCAGCAAATAGAAGTAGATAGCGCGATGGTGTTCTCATAGTAAATAACGTCATATTCGTAGCGCCAGTGGCGTAGAGAATATTCACTGGGTCAAGAATTAAGAGAGCCGGTACATCATGCTCAAGCATTTTTTGCCGAAGCTTATTTTGACGTTGTCGGTGAAGTTCTGTTGCGGGTATCATGGTACGTGTCTACGTGATTTAGTCGGAGCGTTATAAAACCCTATAAATTCACAGAAAGCAGTTAATCGAGTAAAGCCCATTGTGCAACGGGTACCTGAAGAGATAAAGAGATAATTTAATGGGCGCCAATCAAAGTTCACTTTTATTTGCCGTAAAGTCATCCTGGGCATTATTGCTTGGTTTTGGAATCTTAATGCTCGGTGATGGCTTGCAGGCATCCTTGTTGGCTATCAGGGCCGATCAGGAAGGTTTTACCGCGACAATGACCGGCTTGATGATGTCGGCTTTTTATATTGGGTTTTTGTGTGGCTCTAAATTGACGCCGAGAATCATGACCCACGTAGGTCATGTTCGAGTATTTGCCGCCTTGGCTGCAATTGCCTCAGCGGCGATATTGGTTCATGCATTATATGTCGACATTTATAGTTGGTCAGGATTACGTTTGATCAGTGGCTTTTGTTTTGCCGGACTTTATGTTGTCGCAGAAAGTTGGCTGAATGATAGGGCAACCAATGAGAGTCGTGGGAAAGTGTTGTCACTATATATGGTGGTAACTTATATCGGAGTAGGTGCTGGACAGTTGTTTTTGAATCTGGCAAATCCTTTAGGCCACGAACTCTTCATTTTGGTATCCGTATTAATTTCGTTGGCGGTATTGCCTTTGTTGTTGTCAGCAGGCTCACCACCACGGTTTGATGTTGCTGCATCGATTACTCTTCGACAGTTATATAATGTCTCGCCACTTGGTATTGTGGGTATTTTTAATGTTGGACTAGTGACCGCAGCGTTTTTCGCATTGGGCCCGATATACGGTCAGCGGCTCGGTTTTACTATTCGTGAAATTTCCTATTTTATGACCGCAGCTGTAATAGGTACGGTATTGTTCCAATGGCCCATTGGGTCATTATCTGATCGGTTTGACCGACGTCGAACGTTAACTATAATTACGTTTCTGCTGCATTGGCTGCGGTTGTATGTGCGATATTGGCGCAAGAGTCATTAGTCATTGCACTGGTCTTAGTCGG
>CAJQKF010000106.1 GCA_905478855.1 uncultured Gammaproteobacteria bacterium | reverse complement strand
GATATTAGAATAACTATCAACGATTTGGCCGGTAACGGCGGATCTTGCATCAGCTTGTTCCTTGGAAAGCACCTGCAAAAGGGGCACATAGTAGCGTAATGTAAGCACATAACCGATTAACCACAGGATCATCGGTATCATCAAGCGTGGGTCATTAGAACCAAACAAAATAACCGCACCAAAGAAGTATACAAACACGTACATCATTACATCGGTAGCACGCAGCACCGTATCGCGAATAGCCAATGCGGTCTGCATGACTTTAGCCGCAAGTCGACCGGCAAAATCATTCTGATAAAAATCTACACTTTGGCGTAATAAGTAACGGTGCGCTTCCCAACGAGTGCGCATAGCATAATTTCCAAGTAATCCCTGATGATGTATGGATTCGTAAAGAAATTTGAGCCCAGGCACGGCAATCATAACCAACAAACCTAAGCCAACCATGTGCCAAAAATATACATTCCAGAAGTCTGTTGGCGAGGTGTGAGTCAACCAGTCAACCAAATTACCTACCAAAGAAAACAGCCAGACTTCCAGCAGTGCAACGACAGCGGAAACCACTGACGAGGCGATCAATAACGGAACGAACGGCCTCGTGTAATACATAACGAACGGCAGTAACCTTCGAGGCGGCTGATCAGGAAGTTTTGGCGGAAACGCGGTCTGTAAACTTTCCAACCATAAAAAGAAACGATGAAACACTGAACACCCTTAAACTGATAAACTCATGAGCATCGAGGGGAATGGAATATATATGATTTTTTATCCCTCGAAATTAGATCACGTAGTGTACATCACCCGAACACGTTTTCGCCGAACGAAACCATATCGTTCGCTAAACAACGCATACCGTGGACAGCCGCAAAAACACATCGATAGCAACATTTTTATAACTTCTGTGAAGAACACAACACATTCTATTACACATCGCCAAGTGTGGCAGTTAGCTTGGCCAATAATCATATCCAATTTATCCGTTCCGCTTGTAGGAATAACCGATACCGCAGTTATGGGGTATCTGGATGGCCCTCACTTTATCGGTGCAGTAGCGCTAGGCGCCTTAATTTTCAGCGTTTTCTACTGGGGGTTTGGCTTTCTCAAAATGAGTACTGTCGGCTTTATTGCGCGCGCATCTGGTGAGGAAAATCATGACGAAGTTCAACTCATACTGTGGCGAGCCATAGTACTTGCTGGCCTGGTTAGTGCGATATTACTGTTGCTGCAACAACCCATTTTAAATCTGGCACTTAATAGTCTTGAGGGCTCTGAACGAGTTGAGAATCTAACAGCCACCTACTACAGCATCCGCATTTGGAGCGCACCTGCTACCCTAATCGTTTATGCGCTTACTGGGGCAATGATCGGCCTTAAGAACACACGCGGGGCCCTAATAATTCAACTGGTGCTAAATGTTACGAACATAGCGCTAAACCTATTGTTTGTGCCCATGCTTAATTATGGGGTAGCTGGTTTAGCCTGGGCGTCGGTGATTGCTGAGTATGGAGCACTACTGGTCGGTCTCTATCTGCTGCGCAGACTATTATTCGCTCACATTCCGGATACAAAGAAAATTTTTGACGCTGCCGCCGTTACCGGCATGATGCGCGCCAATGTAAATATTTTCATTCGTACGCTGTTACTGGTGTTTTCGTTTTCCTGGTTTACCGCAAAAGGAGCACAATTTGGTGATCTAATTCTGGCAGCCAACGCCATTTTGATAAACTTGCAGCACTTCATTGCGCATGGCTTAGACGGATACGCCCATGCAGTTGAAGCCCTAGGCGGCAACGCCTTTGGGGCCGGGAAAAGACGCTTTTTTATACAGGTAGTTAATAAAACTCTGGTGGGGGCACTAGTATTTAGCGGCATATTTACTATTTATTTTTTCTTTTTTGGTGAATTATCAGTATCACTCTTTACCAATCAGCAAGATATAACCTTAACAGCTTTGGAATATCTGCCATGGTTAATCATCTCTCCATTGGTCTCTGTATGGTGTTTCCATCTTGATGGAATATTTGTTGGTACCAGTAAAACTGCCGAAATGCGCAATGCCATGATCGTATCAACACTTATATATTTAGGAATATTATACTGGTCAGTACCTGCCTTTGGTAATCATGGGTTATGGCTTGGTATCACACTGTTTATGGTCATTCGTGCAGCCACACTGGGGTACTATTTCCCAAGAATCCTTAAAGAACTTAAGGATTAGTGACGCAATAAATCGATACAGGAAATTTCATTAAACGACCCCAGACGCATCATTGGGCCCCAGGTGCCAGTACCCGGCGAAACATACAAGTGATGTTGATTGCGCCGATATAGCCCTTTGATAAGCGGAAACTGGCGCTTTACTAAATAGTTAAATGGAAAAACTTGCCCATTATGCGTATGTCCCGAAAGTTTCAAATCTATACCAGCCGCTATGGCATCCGACCAGCCTTCCGGCTTGTGATACAACAAAATCTGAAATTTTTCGGTAAGTGCGGGCATGTTAGGTAAATGCAGGGCAACTTGTTTTGGGTTTTCTGCATCATCAATACCAATTAACTCAACTCCACCAGCATCCACTCGGCGATTACGCAGCACATGCAAACCGTGTATAGCTAGGTCATCACAAATACGCTCTAGATCGATATAACGCTCGTGATTGCCGGTTACGAAGTAACAATCTGCACTAATATCAGCTAACGGACGAAGCATTTCCAAATCTACCGCACGGGTATCCAACAAATCGCCTGTTATGACGACAATATCCGGGTTTAAACGGTTAACCCTGCGCACAATGCGTTGTAAAAATAAACGCGAACGTGAGCCGATATGTACATCACTTAGTTGCACTACCCGCACGTTATCGCCCAATTTCTTGGAGGAAATCTTAATTTTACGAATTTTAAAAAAATGAGCGGCCAGCATCGAATAACCGATAATTAGCAGCACAAAGGTCCCAACAACCGTGGCGGAGATCTGATCATCCATATCAAATATTGAGCGTATAATTTCATATGCAAGTACTGGCCAAAGACACACGAAACCTATACCAAGCCAATGCACGACAACAGAACGTGACAAACCAGCAGACCCGGCAAACGAGCGACGCACCAATAAAGTAATAGCTAACCAGCTACCCAGCCACGTGACTGGATGGGTAGAAACTTGTATACCATACCAATCTAGCACTCTAAGAACGGGATATATCATTACCAATAGCACTACTATTGGTAAACTAATTCGAAACCAGTTGATTTTCTTCGACGACGGCATAACATCAAGTGTACCGCATCAATGCATCTTTTTTATTTACTATATGACAATGGTGAGGTGTAACGGTCCAATCATTCACCGTAAACTAGCACTAACCGATACGTTTTAATCCAATAGACACATCCATCACAAAAAATTATGCAGACTATCGAAACCGGCACACTATTTTCTCAAGACTTTCATCCTACAGCGGAACACTTCGCTTCCGCTGTTGGAAACGAAGGAGTCGATGTCATTTCGACTACGGCCCTGATTCTGTTCTTCGAAACTGCATCCGACTTACTCATAAAACCCTTCTTTGAGCACGGTGAAGTATCCGTTGGTACACGAGTAAATATCGAGCACTGCGCTCCGGCACATGCTGGAAAGGTAATACAGGTAAACGCCGAGTTTTTGCATCGAAAGGGTCGCCGTTTAACTTTTAAGGTAAAGGTTACTCAGAATAATAAAATTGTTATGACTGGCACCCACGAACGTGCCGTTGTAAACAGAAATAAGTTTGAACACCCGAATAAAACGAACATTCAAGCTAACAAACGCCGCATTGACTTCTGGTTCGATTTTCATAGCCCTTGGTGTTACTTCGCCTCGCATCAGATCGGTGAACTTGCTAGAAAAAATAATTGTGAACTAATATGGCGTCCGGTCCATCTTGCCAATCTTAGCACAGCGGTCGACGGTAGACGTCCTCTTGAGGCAAATACACCATTTGTAAACTGGTACACACAAGATCAATATGATACGGCGCAGCTTTTGAATCTGCCTTTCTGTCCACACGAAAAATATCCTTTACGGCCTTCCCGTGCCTTACGAATTGCTCTGTATGCCGACGAGTGCAATTTAGCCGAAGCATTTATTAAAGCGGTAATGCGCGGTTACTGGGCCGAACAAAAAGACATCTCCGATCTAGGGTGGCTTATGCAGGTCGGAAGTACAATTGGGCTCAATGCTTCCAGTGTTGAGAAGGCCGCATCATCAGAAGAATATAAAAAGAGCCTCTCAAATAATTTAAACAATGCCGTAGCTAACAAAATGTTCGGACTTCCTACAAGTATCATTAACGATAAAATTTTTTGGGGAAACGACCGTTTAAACTATCTTCAATATTATTTGGATGAAACGCTTAAGTAGCCCAGTAAAAACGGGTAAACACTATTCATTTATAAAGCGCTGCTTGTAAAATAAAAGTTGATAATGCGCAAACTGCATTCCATTGACACACTGATTTCTACTGTCCTATCCACTATCACACGCTAAGGGAACATTCTATGGAGATTGTATTTTTTGTAATCATTGGCATTATTGTAATCACTGTATTCTATACGGTCAGCCTCTATAACGGACTGGTTTCTCTAAAGCATGGTGTTTCTAAAGCCTGGGCAAATATCGATGTGCTGCTAAAACAACGTCATGACGAGTTACCTAAACTTGTTGAGACCTGCAAGCAATATATGCAATACGAGCAGGAGACCCTGGAGAAAGTCATACTCGCCCGATCTGGTGTTTCTAAAGCACGAAAAGCTGGTGATATCGCCGCTTTAGGCATAGCTGAGGGTGTCTTACAAAAAGGCATGGGCAGTTTATTTGCCGTTGCAGAAGCGTATCCCGACCTTAAAGCCGATGCATCTTTTCAACAATTACAACAACGTATAAGCAACCTAGAAAATAGTATTGCTGACCGCCGAGAATTCTACAACGAAAGCGTAAATAATAATAACGTGCGGATTGAGCAATTCCCGGACCTTCTTATTGCTAATATATTTAATTTCAAATCGGCCGAGTTACTTGAATTCGAACAGAGCCAAACTGAAGACGTTAGTATTAAAGGTTTATTTGACTAGTGCTCGATAAATTTACGGTCCAGAGTTTCGATACACTAGAGTTTTGGACCTTTATGGTCTGGGCCACATGCGCAGCAAGCTTAGGACTCTATAAAGGCTTAAAAAGCATCAGCCACGCACGACTCATAGAAAATACACCCACATCAAAAATACGTTCCGCTCCCCAGGGCTATGTGGAAATTGTTGGTAAATGCCATCCACCGCTTTCCGGAAAGATCCTTTCACCATTGACCCAAACGGACTGTGTTTGGTTCCGCTACAAAGTCGAGAAGAAAAACGACAAAAGTTGGAACACCGTAAAGACCGGTATGAGCAGCCAACCTATCTTGTGTGACGACGGGACCGACATTTGCGCCATTTTTCCAAAAAACATTCATGCCAGCATCAATAATCGCACTACCTGGTATGGATCGACACCACTTGTTAGCGGCATCTCGCCAGTGCATTTTGGTGGGGGGAGGTTTCGTTACACGGAAGAACTGCTACAACGAGATAATCAAATCTACTGCCTTGGTAATTTCATCACCCTGAATGAACCGTTAAACAACGGACGTTCCGATAATCCGGCAGCTCGTTTGAAACCTAATGAGCTGCAGTTAAACGTTTATCATACACTGAGCAAGCCGAAAGATGGTTCACCCTTTTTATTATCAAATAATTCTCAATCTCGTCTCGTTGCCCGCATTCGCCGCAGCGGTTGGATAGGCATTGCTTTTTTTTTTATTGGGGGCGGTATTGCCGTTCGTTTATTAATATCAAGGTTTATATACTAATTACGCAGTAAGAAACCAATACTAATCGAGGCATACGACTAGGATTAATTGCAAAACGGGTGCATAGTTAGTTTCCTCAATTTTTTCGACTTTACCCTTGGAAGTATTCCTTTTCGCCTTTGGTGCCGCACTGATATTCGGGTTTACCGTTCATATTCAGCATAAGGGTATTCGACACCTCGATATTCAATCAGGTATCTTTTGTAATGTCGGATCGACAATGGTGGTGTTCTGGCTGGCCTCACCGTTTTACATAAGCAGCGACTATTTCCTCACCGCTGCTACGTTGAGTTTTGCGCTCATTGGCCTGGTGCAACCCGCCTTAACCATGTCGCTTTCTACTCTTGGAATCAAGAATCTAGGCCCGTCTCTATCCTCCGCTATAGCCGCCGTGAGTCCGATTTTTTCGCTGTATCTTGCATGGGCTATTCTTGAAGAAGATATAACATCGCCGATCGTCATTGGCACGCTACTTGTGATCGCAGGGGTAATAGTTGCAAGCATAAGACGCGGGAAAGTCCGGGCTACCTGGCCGTTATGGGCATTATTTCTTCCTTTAGGCGCTGCTTTCTTAAGAGCAATGACCCAACCAATAGCAAAAATTGGCTTTCAAGAAATACCAAGCGCAACTTACGCCACACTTATTTCGTCTACTGTATCGTTTTTCGTAATTTGGCTAATCATGAAAAAGAGAAAACACAAAATACCACCCCTCAATCAAGGACACGGGTGGTTTATTCTTGCCGGAGCACTAAACGGTCTTGGTGTTTATTTATTTAACAGTGCTTTAGTCCGTGGAGATGTTTCATCCGTTGCTCCGGTGATTGCAATTGCACCGGTAATTACGGTATTGATGAGTCAGTTCTTCTTTAAGGTCGAATCCGTTACGGTGAAAACATGGGTAACTGTTATTTTCGTATGTGCGGGTTGCCTACTCGTTATAACAGCTTAAGATTCGACTGAAATCAGCATTTTTTAGTGTAAAACGGTACCTTCCGGCGCTGTTTCCTGAGCGAAAATTTGCTTTACGTCATCAAGGCTAAACAAATATTTCTCATGGCAAAACTGACAATCTATATCAATTTTTTCAGTTTCTGAAAGCAATTCTATCGCATCATCATAACCGAGAAATTTGATCGCATTTGCTGAACGATCACGAGTGCAACTACAGAAAAACCGTACCGCAGCAGAATGAAAAACCTTTACTTGTTCCTCATGATATAAACGCGTTAACAGGCTTTCTATAGGCAGTTCTAGCAACTCCTCATCAGTAACTGTCTCTGCCAGTATAACCACTCGATTCCAATCCTCATCGGATGCGGGAAGGCCAGGCAAATCCGGATTCTCCGGAAGTTTTTGTAACAATAAGCCTCCTACCCTACCATCTTGGGCTGCAAGCCATATACGGGTTTCCAGTTGTTCAGATTGAGCAAAGTAAGCCTGGATAGATTCCGCGAGACTTGTGCCTGTTATTGAAACAATGCCCTGATAGCGTTCACCTTCATCCGGTTCGATAGTAATTGCCAAATGACCGTCCATAAGCGTAGCTTCAGTATTACTATCATCAAATCGTGCGATAGCGCGCAGATCCTTACCGTTTCGACATTCGGCCATAACCATTTCTGCACGACCAGATGATTTCAATTGGAGAATTAAACTTCCCTCAAACTTAAGCGTTGATGACAAAATCGTTACAGCAGCCATCATCTGCCCGAGCAGTAGCTGAATATCAAGAGGATATTCTCGCTGAGCAAGAACATCTTTATATGCCTCATCGAGTTTAACCATTTCGCCACGCACGGCAAAGTCGCTAAACATAAAACGTTGCCGTTCATCTAATTGAGTCATTTCACTACATCCGCACAATAGTTATGGGTGATTTGTGTAAAGTTCGAACGGAGTTTTCGACTACCCACAATTTTTAATTCCTTACGACAAACACGTAAATCGTGCAACATCGCACGACGGCCGACTTTATGTAGGAAGCGAGGCACCGGAATCAAATATTTACGCTACAACCCCGATTTGCTATCTTATGGTGACTATTAATGAGTGTTTCAACAATCTCTAATATGAAAAATACCGATAATGCTCATAGGCAGGAGCGAATTGATCTCGCCTGTGCCTTCCGTTGGGCAGCAAAACTAGACTTTCATGAGGCTGTTGTAAACCACTATAGTCTTACAGTTAACGAAGATGGTAGCCAATTTCTTATAAATCCCAACCAGCGAAATTTTAGTCTTATCTGCTCAAGTGACCTTCTGTTACTAGATGGAAATGACCCTGCTACTATGAATCCAGCCGATGCACCAGACCCTGCAGCATTTTAGTAATCTTAAGGAAATACTGGATCAGGAAGGCTAGAAACACTGCGACTAGAGAATCATTTGATTACGAATTAGATGAAAAACCAATTCGTTTGGAACGTGATTTTAAAAACGTATGAACTATTCATCCGTTGATTCGAGTGACACCAGTAATTCACCTACCTCAACCTGATCAGCGATTTGAACTAGGATACGTTTAACGATGCCACAAAATGGAGCTGTAATCGTGTGCTCCATTTTCATTGCTTCTAAAACAATCATTCGATCGCCCTGTTCGACAAGGTCTCCTTCATCTACCATTACATCTACAATACGACCAGGCATCGGAGATTGGAGTGCACCATCCCCTGAAGTTTCACCCGACATCGTAAAATTTATTAACGGAAAATGAAATCTCCAAGTATCATTATCATAGAAAATTGTAATGCCATCGGTCGACAATACAAAACCAAATGGAAGCCGTCTGCCATCAGGAAACTCCAAACTAACCGAGTAGGCACTATAAGACACCACTCGAATAGTAAAAAAATCGTTGTCTATATCAAGAATATAAACACTATTTACTGCTACAACACCTACACCAAATTCTTGCTCATCATTCGCTAAGGTAATTGGCAAACGCGCATTTTCAAAATGCCGCCAACTAACTGGAGAATCCCAAGGCTCCGGTGATCCATTAAAATTCAACAGTCCGCTTACAACCAGGCCAGCCGCAATTTTCACCTCGATGGGTATTAAACTTGAGCGATGTAATTGACTCGCATATTGTTCAATAAGGGATGTATCAAAACCACCTACAGAGAACGACTCAAGGTTTACCAATCGTAAAAGAAATCCACTGTTGGCAATACAACCTGCAATATGTGTATCAGCAAGCGCCAAGCGCAAGCCATGCAACGCAGAGTCACGATCGGCAGCATGCACCGTTACCTTAGCAATCATCGGATCATAAAACGCACTTACTTCATCACCTTGCTGCACACCCGTATCAATGCGCGCCAGATTATGAGGTAATGATAAATAGTCAAGACAACCGGTTGCAGGCATAAAATCCTTATCAGCGTCTTCAGCATAAATTCGTGCCTCAAAAGCATGTCCTGTTATGCTTAGCGCAGCCTGATCTAAAGGCAATGGCTCACCCGCTGCAATTCGTAACTGCCATTCGACTAAATCAACACCGGTTATTGCTTCGGTTACTGGATGTTCAACTTGAAGTCGGGTGTTCATTTCCATAAACCAGAAGCGGTCCTCACGCAGTCCATTCGACGCATCAACTATAAACTCCACCGTTCCAGCACCAGAATAGCGAACCGCTTTAGCTGCCTGGACCGCGGCATTACCCATGGCATTGCGCATAATGTCAGTCATACCCGGCGCAGGGGCCTCCTCAATCACTTTTTGATGGCGACGCTGTGCAGAACAATCCCTTTCAAACAGGTGTATAACATTCCCATAGTTATCGCCAAAAACTTGCACTTCGATATGACGCGGTGTTTGAATATACTTTTCTATCAGCACAGAATCGTCAGCAAAACTTGCCAACGCTTCACGCTTAGCACTAGCGAGCAATTCGGCAAAATTGCTGGGATCATCAACTTTACGCATGCCTTTTCCGCCACCACCAGCACGCGCTTTTAGCAATACTGGATAGCCTATCTTTTCGGCTTCAATCGCTAGAAAACTTTCGTCCTGATTTGCACCATGGTATCCCGGGACAACAGGCACATTAAAGGTAACCATACGTTGCTTCGCTGCATCCTTAAGTCCCATTGCACGAATAGCTTCAGCAGATGGGCCAATAAAAACAATATCCGCTTCGCTACATGCCTCTACAAAACTTGGATTCTCTGACAAAAACCCATACCCCGGATGAATCGCCTGGGCACCGGTTTGCACCGCAGCTGCAACTATCCGATCTATACAGAGATAGCTTTCAGATGCCACCGATGCTCCGATATAAACAGCGGTATCCGCAAGTTGCACATGGAGAGCGTTACGATCTATATCGGAGTATACCGCAACTGTATGCACGCCCATTTTTTTTGCCGTTGCGATAATACGGCAGGCTATTTCTCCCCGGTTTGCTATTAATATTTTACTAAACATGTTGCTTTCCATTACATCCTAAAGATGCCAAAACGTGTTGTTTCCTGGGGTGCATTCTGACAAGTTGAAAGCGATAGACCGAGGACTTCTCGACTTTGTGCTGGATCAATAATGCCGTCATCCCACAGACGCGCAGATGCATATAGCGGATGGCCCTGAAATTCGAATTGTTCGATTATGGGCTGCTTAAAAGATTGTTCATCCTCGGCACTCCAGCATCCATTGTTACGTTCGATTCCGTCTCGTTTTACAGTTGCCAAAACTCCCGCTGCCTGCTCTCCACCCATGACAGAGATACGACTATTAGGCCAACTCCATAGAAAGTTAGGACTGTACGCTCGCCCACACATTCCATAATTACCCGCACCAAAACTGCCACCGATCATTAAGGTAACCTTAGGTACTTTCGCCGTTGCAACAGCGGTAACAAGTTTGGCACCATCTTTAGCTATGCCTCCTGACTCGTATTTTTGCCCCACCATAAAGCCGGAAATATTTTGCAAGAAAACTAATGGAATATTTCGTTGCGCACAAAGCTCAATAAAATGCGCCCCTTTTAGAGCAGATTCTGAAAACAGTATTCCGTTATTAGCAAGAATACCTACTGGAACGCCTTGCATATGAGCAAAGCCACAAACCAGTGTGTTGCCATAGCGAGTCTTGAATTCATCCAATCTAGAGCCATCAACCATTCGGGCAATCACTTCCCGAACATCGTATGGAGTTCTGGAATCAGACGGGATAACACCGTAAAGTTCTTCAGGATCATAAAGCGGTGCTTCGGGGGCAAGTACTTTAAGATTAGATGGCTTTATGCGATTAAGGTTTGCAACGGCTCTACGAGCCAAATGCAAGGCATGATCATCGTTTTCGGCATAATGATCTGCAACACCGGATAAACGCGTATGCACATCAGCACCGCCAAGATCTTCAGCATTAACAATCTCCCCTGTTGCTGCCTTTACGAGAGGCGGCCCACCGAGAAAAATGGTGCCCTGCTGCTTAACGATGATGCTTTCATCTGACATAGCCGGAACATAAGCACCACCGGCTGTGCATGAGCCCATCACCACGGCTATCTGGGGAATACCCGCAGCCGACATATTCGCCTGATTAAAGAAGATTCGACCAAAATGATCTCGATCCGGGAACACTTCATCTTGATTAGGCAGATTGGCCCCACCAGAGTCAACAAGATACACACAGGGCAGATTGTTTTGCGCGGCTATTTCCTGAGCACGCAAGTGCTTCTTAACCGTCATCGGATAATAAGTACCACCTTTTACCGTGGCATCATTACAGATGATCATACACTCAAGCCCTTCTATACGACCCACACCAGTGATAATGCCAGCCGATGGAACAACGTTATCGTAAAGGTCATGGGCTGCGAATAGTCCAACTTCTAAAAAAGCTGAACCTTTATCAAGCAAACCGGCAACCCGATCACGGG
>CAJQKF010000105.1 GCA_905478855.1 uncultured Gammaproteobacteria bacterium | reverse complement strand
GGGATCATTCGTGCGCGCCATGGACAGGGAACCAACGAGATTTTTCAAGCCATTATCTGCCTCATTCTTGATTGGCTCTCTCGTAGTTTTTTGCACCATACCAGATTGCATCCCACCGCCCTGTACAACAAACCCCGGGATCACTCGGTGAAATATAGTCCCATCATAGAAACCATCTTCGACATATTGCAGAAAATTTTTGACCGTAACAGGGGCCTTTTCCGGATACATCTCGATAAGGACATCACCCAAGCTTGTACTAAATTTAACCATTGAATTACTACTCTCTATCTGTGAAATGGAGGACTCAACAGGGGTTTTATCATTACACCCTGATAACAAACCTGTTAGCACACCAGCCAACAGTAAAAAAAATATTCGACACCTAATCATAGTCACGATACAGATTCACCATTCATCTCTAAAATTTTAATCCACTCACCACTACTAATCGGCATTATCGAAAGGCGATTACCTTTTTGTACCAAACGCATCTCGGATAACAACGGATTGGCTTTCATATCTTTAAGGGTTACGACATTACGAAACTTCTGTTTAAACTTAACATCTACCATAACCCATCGAGGTCTTTCAGGACCACTCTTTGCATCAAAATAATATTCATCAGGATCAAATGCAGTGTGATCAACATAGGCTTCTTTGATCACTTCAACAAGTCCAACAATGGCTGGTTCTGCACAATTTGAGTGATAGAAAAAGGCTAGATCGCCTTTTTTCATTTCGTCGCGCATAAAGTTTCGTGCTTGATAATTGCGGATGCCATCCCAGTGATCTGTTCTGTTCGGCAAAGAATAAAGATCATCTATTGAGAATGTGTCCGGTTCACTTTTCAATAACCAATAGCCCATATCGAATTCCTTCTATATCTAGCACATCGTTAGATTTATAACGGTTGTCCAGCGCGAACACGCACTATTGACCGCGCACGGCCAGACTGTTCATCTACGTCAATTAAAACTCCGCAAAAAGTTGCGGGACCAGTCGCAGGTTCCATACGTTGCGGAAGCTTTGTAACAAATCTCGACAACGACCCTTGAATTTTCATACCGATGATTGAATCATAGCTACCCGTCATACCCACATCGGAAATAAACGCCGTGCCTTCTTTTAAAATTCTTTCGTCTGCAGTAGGTATGTGGGTATGAGTGCCCACTACTGCCGAAACTCGACCGTCCAAATACCAACCCAGAGCAACTTTCTCGCTACTAGCCTCTGCATGAAAATCAACTAAGATCGTTTTTACATCATTCGGAAGTGCCTTCAACACATCATCTACAGCACGAAACGGACAATCTAAATCGGGATGCATAAAAACTCGTCCCATCACATTTACTACCGCTACTCGGTCACCTGTCTTAGCGGTCGCAAGAAAAATACCTTTGCCTGGCGTACCGGGTGGATAGTTATGCGGCCGAACAACACGCGGCTCATTATCGATAAATTCTAGGGCTTCACGCTTATCCCACACGTGATTTCCTGTTGTTAAAACGTCAACCTGATGACTAAAAAATTCATCAATAACGGACTGCGTAATACCAAACCCGCCTGCAGAATTTTCCGCGTTAACGACAACAAGATCGATATCATGCGTTTCATGCAGTTCTTCTAGGGCAGCAAAAACAGCCCGTCGTCCCCCTTTCGCTACAACATCACCTACAAATAATATCAGCATTTCAAATCGAACTAGGTAAAGTAATGAATTGTTTGGTCTGTTACGATAACATCAAGTGGAATATCCCATTCTTCAGTTTCAAGCGTTTCCATTCGTTGAATCTCATGGGCAACACCGATAACTTTTATTGGTGTATCCGGTCGCATTGCTACGCCTTCGGCCAAAGTCGTATCGTAATACCCGCCACCCATACCCAAACGGTTTCCGGTATTATCAAATGCGACCAAAGGCACAAGCACAGTATCGAGTTGTTCAATACCGTATAATTGTGCGGGAGGAACATTCGGCTCAGGGATCCCAAATCGGTTATCCTGTACCGGCCCGCCCACTTCGGCAAATCTCAATAACCGATTACCTTTTTCAGGAATTACAGGAACAACACATATAGCCCCTAGTTTTGTCGCTCGTTGAATCAGGTTATCTAGTGAAATTTCGCCATCGCTTGCAAAATACACAGCCACAATAGCCCCAGCTTGCAACGCTTGCATTTTTTCAAGGTTATCAGCTAGTGACGCCGCAGCCTTGGCCCTTCGCGCATCAGGAATGCTCTGCCTCAACAAGCGAGACTCGCGTCGTATTGTTTGTTTTAGAGTAAGCATGAAAGTATGACTTGCAGAATATATTTTGGAAATAGACGCCGTCCGTATGTGCCGGGAAAACCGGTTACCTTGAACCAATTGGTTCAAGTGGGTGTCCCAAAACGCACATCAGGCTTTCCTGAATAAAATCCAGGACATGCACAACAATCCGTCTAGCGGGACTCCCGAGGCAAAATCTAGGTTCTAAGGTGCGGGGCTAACTCGAACACAACAGACGACGACATGTTATTTTATCTAATCTAGATCGACTTTGCACCGAAGAATCTGATTTAAACCATTACAAATCGAAAATGATTGACTAAGTATCAGTTATCCTACTGATCAATCACGTTTTCAACACGGGATATTAGATGATCGAGTTTTTTATTTGAGGACTCATCCAGACCCGTCGCCATTGGGATTTCTGTCAAATATTCATTCGCGATATTGAGCGCAGCCATAATCGCACACCGTTCATGACCGATAACTTTACCGGAATGCTGAATCGTGCGCATTTGCTGATCAAGATGGGCTGCTGCTGCCAACAAATCGTCTTGTTCACCATCTTCACAAGCTACCGTAAAATCGCGATCCATCAAATTAACTTTAAAATTTAGCCGCTGATTCAAATGTTTTCACCGTTTTGTCGTAATCGAGAGATAATCGACTCTAGTTTTGTTCGAGCCTGTTGATTATTATTACGGAGATTTAGAGTTTCCTCTTCAAGGGTGGCATTTTTTGCTTCAAGTTGCATATTGCGTTGTTTCAAGTCGTCAATCATATTGATGAGAGATTCAACACCATTTGACAACTTATCTAGACGAGTATCCACATTTGCTCCGAAAAAAAGAGTTTGGCTTTGAAGGAAATCACGATAACTGTTAGCGACTATCCAGCCGCGGCATTTTCGGTTGTTCAGCTGAAAATTGCAACCAAACGCTGTTGAATATTTGATATAAACCCAATGAGAGTAACAAATCTTTGTGAAAAATCCGATTCAACAACACTTCGGCGAGCTTGATGACCAATTAAAGGCCCATTTCCAGTTAGGAATCTCGGAATTACACGGCATGAGTAGCGCACTCGTTTGCTGCGGCAGGCAAAAATTTAATTCAACGGACTGGGTAGCACTAGTTGGTATCGGTATTGCCACACAACAAGGTGCTACAGTCTTAGAAGGCATTTTTGAGCTTGCAAATAAAGGATTACGCGCAGACGAAGGCGGGCTTACTTTACTGTTGCCGGGCGATGACGAAAGCGTGGCGGTTCGTACGGAAGCACTTGCTGATTGGTGTAACGGTTTCATTCAAGTCTGGGCAACTGTTCCACCAAAATCTACTTCGACCACCGTAAACGAAGCCGTAGAGGATATTCGGGCTATTAGCGAGGTCGAAACACCCGCAGATAATTCCGAATCCCAGAGGTTTGCCCTTTTTGAATTGGAGGAATTTGTGAAAGTCGCGGTACAATTGATTTATGACGATATTGAAACAAGCACTTCCAACCCCGGAATTCAATAAATGAACCCTTCTATTTTTCAAAAGCGACGCAGCGAACTAATGGAAATGATGGAAAGTGGGATTGCCATAATTCCTGCGGCACCGGAACAACCTAGAAATGGTGACGTTCTGTATCGCTATCGACCCGACAGCGATTTCTATTACTTAAGTCATTTTCCAGAACCTGAGGCTGTGTTAGTGCTCATTCCCGGGCGTGAACAAGGTGAATTTATAATGTTCTGCCGTGAAAAAGATGCCACACGTGAGCAATGGGATGGACGCCGTGCTGGACTAGAAGGAGCGATATCCGATTATCAAGCGGATGATTCATTCCCAATTGACGATATTGATGACATTCTTCCCGGTCTTTTGGAGAATAGAGAAAAGGTGTATTGCGGTCTAGGTCGGCATCCTGAGTTTGATAATCGTTTGTTACATTGGATGACTGAAATCAAGTCTCGGGCGAAAAGTGGTGTATCCGGACCCGGAGAGTTGATCGATTTTAGCCATATACTGCACGAAATGCGTCTTGTAAAACGGGCAGAAGAACGAAAAATTATGCGTCAAGCAGGCCGAATTTCAGCAAAAGCTCATCGCAGAGCCATGCAGGTCTGTGCGCCCGGTATGTACGAATATCAAATAGAAGCAGAATTAGAATATGAGTTTCGACGCGGTGGTAGCCAATATCCAGCATACCCTTCCATCGTAGCCGGAGGCGTTAACGGTTGTATTTTGCATTACACAGAGAATCGCGACAAGCTAACCGATGGCGACCTATTGTTAATTGATGCTGGCGCTGAGCTTGATTGTTATGCTTCGGACATTACGCGCACCTTTCCAGTAAATGGCAAGTTTACCCCCCCACAAAAAGCCGTATATGAAATAGTTCTTGCCGCCCAGCACGCCGCTATTGATGCGTGTGTTGTCGGAAACCACTGGGATGACCCTCACCAAGCGGCGATTGACGTTTTATGCGATGGCCTCCTCGAACTTGGCTTATGTGAAGGCACTAAAGCGCAACTTTTAGAAGCCGGGACCTATCGACGCTTTTATATGCATCGAACCGGACACTGGCTTGGCATGGACGTTCACGATGTTGGTGACTACAAATTTGAAGATCAGTGGCGGTTACTTGAGGCTGGTATGGTACTAACGGTCGAACCGGGTTTATACATACCGGCTGACGAGGATATTGATGCGCAGTATCACAATATCGGTATACGTATCGAGGATGATATTCTAATCACACCAAAAGGGCCTGAGGTTCTTAGCTCAGAAGTGCCTAAAACCGTAACTGATATAGAGGAACTGATGCAAGGATGAGCAAACCTCATTTTGATTTGATAATCGTTGGCGGGGGATTGGTTGGGGCTAGCCTTGCGTGCGCCTTATGCAATACGAACCTACGTATAGCTGTGATCGAAAAGCACTCGTTTAACGATCAATCGCAACCGAGTTTCGACGAACGCACCATCGCCCTAACATGGGCATCCCGTTTAATATTCGAATCTCTAGGGGTATGGAAAGACATCAAGACTGAAGCCGGAGCAATAAAATCGATCCATATAAGCGATCGAGGTCATTTTGGCACAACACGACTAAACACCGCGCATGTTGGCACCGAAGCACTAGGTTATGTCGTCCCTACGCGTAAAATTGGTGCCGTTCTTTATGACAAACTAAAGCGATCCGCAAACATTGAAATCATTTGTCCTGATGAAGTAAGTGATTCTAAATCCTCACCAAGCGAAATAATTTGCGAGACACTCAATGGACGTAGGATCCATGGCAAGATTGCTATTCTTGCGGACGGTGGACGCTCGGACATAGGAAAACAAAATAACTTGTTTAATGATGTTGAGAAATACTCACAGCAAGCTCTCGTAAGTATAGTTGAGTCTGACCGAATATCAGAACAAACAGCATACGAGCGCTTTACCGAGCATGGCCCGCTGGCACTGTTGCCAATGACAGGCAACCGTTATGCTCTTGCATGGACTCTACCATCCATAGAAGCTGCCCGTCTAATGTCGTCTACCGACCTCGAATTTCTTTCAGAATTGCAAAGCGCTTTCGGTGATAGAGTCGGGACATTTATCCGCACGGGTTTACGCGCAGTCTATCCACTTTCGTTGGGTCACCTAGAAAAAATTCACCAGAATAGAATGCTAGCGATTGGCAATGCTGCACACATCGTCCATCCTGTCGCTGGTCAAGGGTTTAATCTGGGTCTGCGGGATGTCGCAGAATTTGTCGACTATATGGAGTCTTGTGTCGAATTAAGTGAAGACCCGGGGGAGAATATTAATTTGGAAAAATACTCGGCTCAACGACAAAAACAAGTTAACCGTGTCGTACGATTTACAGACGGACTCATCACAATGTTCACTGCTGATAGTCATGGCGTTTCCCTTGCTCGCAACATTGGCCTAAACGCGATCGATATGTCGACGCGAAGCAAACGTTTCCTGCTGAAAAAAACCATGGGCATTGACGGCCAGCTTCCACGACTCATCAGAGAGGCATGCGAAGCCTAAATTATGATAGACCATTATGACGTAATCGTAGTAGGTGCTGGTGTCACGGGCAGCGTTGCCGCTTTAATGTTTGCGAATCGAGAATTACAAACAGCAATATTGGACATCAACCTACCGGTCGAACCAAGCACAGAACATTCAATTAGGGTCGCCTCAATAAACCCTGCTTCAGAATCAATCCTGAAGAAGCTCGATATTTGGCCAACGATAGAGAAATACAGAGTTAGCCCTTTTAACAGGATAGATGTGTGGGAGGACAATGCCAATCAAAAGCTATCGTTCCTTGCCGAGTCTATAGGCGCAACTCGGCTCGGTCATATTGTAGAAAATGATATTTTGAGTTTCGCAGCTTGGTCAAAATTTGAGAGCTCGCCTAACGCAACAACACTACAACCCGACATGATTTCATCTATAGCAGCGTGCGCCCAAGGCAAACAAATTACGATGAAGTCAGGTAAAGCCTATAGCTGCAGACTGCTTGTGGGTGCCGATGGACAAAATTCGACGATCCGCGAATTATCCAATATAAATGTTGAACGTTTTGATTACCGGCAGATGGCAATAGTAAGTCGGGTTAGAACTGATAAATTACCCGGCACGATAGCCAGACAAAAATTCTTACCTGAAGGTCCATTAGCGTTTCTTCCTTTGGGAAACAATCAAAGCTCAATTGTTTGGTCTGTTGGTCTTGATAAATGTGAAACCGTGCTTGCCATGACTGATTCCGAGTTTTGCCGATATTTGGCAGATAGCTTTGACCATCAATTAGGCGATGTTTTGGAGTGCGGTAAGCGGGTATGTTTCCCTTTAGTTCGTAGACATGCAAATCGATATATTGGAGACTCTAGCGCTCTAATAGGCGATGCGTGTCATACTGTTCATCCACTTGCTGGACTCGGAGCGAATCAAGGCATTGGTGATGCACGCGCGCTAATTGCGAAGACATTTCCAACTAATGAAAACATATTTAGGCCAACCTATCGAAATCTTAGAAAGTATGAAAGAGAACGCCGCGCGTTAAATCAGAAAACATTATCAACCATGGATCTTTTTTATTTTGGTTTCGGAAGTTCTAATCAAATACTAAAATCACTCCGCACTAGCAGTTTGGCCATTGTTAACCGATCAAACTTCCTAAAGTCTTTCTTTATTGAAAATGCCACCCAACTCGATGCATCGCTGGAACACGACTAAGCTATAATACGGAAATTACTGCCCTAAAAGTAAAATTATAATTATGAACAAGACAACGAATCTTCGTCGAGCCGGCTTAAAGACTACACAACCTCGTATAAAAATTTTAGAAATTCTCGAAACAACTGAAGTACGTCACATGACCGCGGAGGATGTATTTCGTTGTTTACTGGAAGACGATACTGAAATAGGACTGGCCACCGTTTATCGAGTACTTACTCAATTTGAAAGCGCCGGTTTAGTAATACGTCATAACTTTGAAGGCGGCAGCTCGGTATTTGAACTAAATGACGAGTCCCATCATGATCATATGGTGTGTCTTGAATGCGGGCGTGTATTTGAGTTTTTTGACAATGTTATTGAAGAAAGACAAAAACAAATTGCCGACAAACTAGGCTTTACTGTGGAAGACCACTCGCTTCATTTATATGGCGTATGTGAAGGTTTTAAGGAAGACGGTGTATGTTCCGCAAACAAGAAAAAAGACGAAAGGATATTCAAGGCCAAATAATAAAACCTTACCATCCCCACCAAATCAAATTTTACTAACCCTAAACTAAGAAGTAATTACTCATGACAACACTCGTATGTGGCTCGTTTGCCTACGACACTATTATGGTTTTCCCAGACAGTTTTAAAAATCACATTTTGCCTGAACAAGTACATATTCTAAATGTATGTTTCATGGTGCCGGAGATGCGACGGGAGTTTGGCGGTTGTGCAGGCAATATCGCATACAACATGCACATGCTGGGAGGCAACGTTTTACCTGTAGGTACCGTGGGAAAGGACTTTGGCCCATATCGTGATTGGTTACGACAATTAGGCATGCCGGATCAGCACGTTATAACTCTGCCGGAAAGTTACACCGCACAGGCGTTTATCACAACGGATATGGATGACAACCAAATTATTGCCTTTCATCCAGGGGCTATGTCGGATGCACATGTAACCCACGTGGCAGATATTGCAAATATAGATCGCGGTCATGTTGGACCGGACGGTCGCGATGCAATGATTCAACATGCCAATGAATTTTGCAGGAATAACATTCCGTTTATGTTTGATCCTGGTCAGGGTTTACCTATGTTTGACGGTGACGACCTGAATACTTTTCTCGATCAGGCGAACTGGGCCATAGTAAACGACTATGAGTCGAAAATGTTATCTGAAAAGACCGGCAAGTCGGCCAAACAACTGGCTGAAAGTGTAGAAGCACTTATCATCACACTTGGCGCTAAAGGCGCACAAATTTATGCAGATGACAAAGTAATAGAAATTCCAGCTGTCCCGGCCCAGAATCCGGTTGATCCAACCGGTTGCGGAGACGCGTTTCGCGGTGGATTGCTATACGGCTTGTCCCGCGGATTTGATTGGGAAACGAGTGGACGTATTGCATCACTCGTTGGTTCGATAAAAGTTGAAACTCACGGGACACAGAATCACACCGTTACCACGGACAATTTTTCTGCGCTATTTCAAAAACATTTCGGATACGCTTACGACTAAAACTCCAGCACGTTCACTGTTCTAAATTTAACGCTACCGATCCATCTACGCGGTAGCGTTAATCGTTTAATCAAGACGTGCGTCGGTAACAATCTCCCGCTCTGCAAGCAACTTCTGGGTAAGCTATTTTCGAAAGATGCACAAGTTCATGCTGGGTGCGCTTTATAGAGCCGCTCATCGCGTGTTGATCCGATTACGATACAGCTGCGATAAGGACCAAGTTTGCTTTATTGCCACCCATGCAAGTTAAGCCTATTTGTACACAGCACCTTAATTTTCGCGAACTACCCATTAATATCAACACATGTTAAATTGATTGTTACTGTCTATTACAGGAGATAATTCATGCCCAGCGACCAAACACTCCTATTTTTGTTATTTTTAGCTGTCTTTGGGATGTTACTTTGGGGACGTGTACGCTATGACCTCGTCGCCTTCTCCGCGCTGACAATCGGTGTTGTAATTGGTGTTGTGCCACAATCGAATGCTTTTGACGGCTTTGGCCACCCCGCTACAGTGATTATTGCGCTCGTTCTAATAGTCAGTCGTGCTCTATCAAACTCCGGAGCTGTAGATTATGTCGCAAAGTGGGTTGCAAAAGGTGCAACTTCAATATTTAAGCACATATGTCTAATGTCGGGCGTTGCTGCACTACTCTCGGCAGTAATGAACAATGTGGCGGCATTAGCCTTGCTTATGCCGGTAGATCTAAAAGCCGCAAAAAAGGCAAATAGAAGCCCTTCACTCTCATTAATGCCTATCTCATTTGCGTCGATTCTTGGCGGAATGATAACGCTTATAGGAACACCACCGAATATTATCGTTGCCGCTTTTAGAGAAGAAGCACTCGGCGAATCCTACGGCATGCTCGATTTCGCACCGGTTGGATTAGTCTGTGCAGTAGCGGGTGTGCTTTTTGTATCATTGATCGGATGGCGATTGCTACCAAAAGATCGAGCCCAGCAAAATATCAGCGAAAATCTTTTTGAATTAGGTGACTACATTGTTGAAGTAACTGTAAATGGCAATTCACCGGCGATTGGACAACAAGTCCGACATCTGGATGAACAACTTGAGGCGCAAAGCGCTACCGTTGTTGGGATCGTAAGGAATCACAGGAGGCTACCCGGCCTAGGCAGACGAATAGAAGTTCTAGAAGATGACATCCTGATACTAGAAGCCGATGCGCAAACAATTGACACCCTGATTGGGGAAATGAAATTTGGTTACGTGCGAAAAGAAAAGGAAGATAAATCTATTTACAGCGACGACTTAACCCTGAATGAAGTTGTTGTACCGGATGGGGCACCGATAGTCGGAAGATCGGCAATATCTATGCAGCTACTAAATCAGTATAGCATCACACTGCTCGGCGTATCTCGACAAGGGAAAAGAATCAGATCGCGGGTTAGGTCGCTGCTCATCAAACCCGGCGATATACTTTTATTACTAGGCCCACAAGAAAGACTTCCCGATATTGTCGATCGGATCGGCGCCTTACCACTGGCGAACAGGAAACTGGAAGTTTTACAACGTGATAAAGCGGGATTAGCTACCGGTATATTTGCTGCAGCCATTCTTGCAGCGAGCCTTGGAATACTCTACCTGCCGTTTGCACTAGCAATTGCCTGTATTCTTTTTGTTGCTTTTGGCATTGTTCCCGGAAGACAGATCTATCAGTCGATCGAATGGCCTGTGATCATTTTGATCGGCAGTATGATTCCGCTTGGCATAGCTCTTGAGAATTCTGGCGGTACTACACTTCTCGCAGATGCACTAGTGAGCATTTCTAAAGATTACGGCCCTGTTGTTGTTTTAACGCTTTTCATGATTACGACGATGAGTTTATCAGACGTACTTAACAATACCGCCACCACAATTATCGCCGCACCAGTTGCGATGAAAATTGCAGAAAGACTCGCAGTAAACCCCGACCCATTTTTAATGGCGGTAGCTGTAGCAGCTTCCTGTGCATTTCTGACTCCGATAGGTCATAAAAATAACACCTTGATTCTCGGACCTGGAGGTTATCACTTTTCAGATTATTGGCGAATGGGTTTGCCACTCGAAATTTTAGTATTGGTTGTGTCCATTCCAACGATACTTGTCGTTTGGCCATTATAAGAAGACCGGAATTACTGGCTTGAAACATCTTTGAATCCCCCAAAGAAACGAATACCGCAACTCAACTTCTCAGGAGATTCCGATCAATAATTCGTGTAATTATCGACACAGTCGCTAAATTGTCGCTGTAAGTTTGATTGTTATCGATTCATTAGATCCAATATGAGTATCAGACTGTAGCAAGACTGCGCGAAAAAGCATATACTCGCGATTTTTACATAGCGACAATAATACCCAGTGGCAAAAGAAGAACATATTGAAATGGAGGGCACCGTGCTCGAAAACCTTCCAAACACCCAGTTTCGGGTTGAACTTGATAATGGGCATGTAGTTACCGCGCATATTTCCGGAAAAATGCGAAAACATTACATACGTATATTACGTGGCGATAGAGTAACTGTGCAGCTCACCCCCTACGATCTTAGTAAAGGCCGCATTACTTACCGGGCTCGATAAACCCGGTATCGTCCAATGGGTATCGCTGCATTTATATCGACGGCATTGATGGTTCTTGTCAGTATTGTCACAATACCGCTGGTTCATGGGAATCAGGTTCAGATCGAAAAAGCCGTTGCCCAGTGTGAAAACCGAGTTTGTACCTTCAAGGTAACCTTGAAACACCCCGATTCAGGCTGGAAGCACTATGCGGACCACTGGCGAATTCTGGATTCTTTTAATACGGAAATTGCTAGGCGCACTCTTTATCACCCGCATGTCGATGAACAACCTTTTACCCGAAGCCTAGAAAACGTTGAAATCCCAGACAATATTTCATCCATATGGGTCGAAGCACACGACAAAGTGCACGGATATTCATCAGATCGATTCAAATTAACAATTCCTGAGTAATGTTTGATTCTTTTTTTCAACCTACATGGTTAGATGTCTGTCTAATTGCCCTACTCCTGACGCATATCACTATTGTCTCGGTCACCATATTTCTGCATCGCCACCAGGCGCATCGATCTGTTGAATTGCATGGGTTAATTTCACATTTTTTTCGCCTTTGGCTATGGCTAACGACGGCTACAGTTACACGTGAATGGGTTGCCGTTCATCGAAAACATCATGCCCGAGTTGAAACTTCTGAGGATCCGCATAGTCCACAGGCCAACGGCATATTCCGTGTACTTTTTCTTGGGGCTTGGTTATATCGTCTTGAAGCGTGTAAAAGTGAAACGTTAGCTCAGTTTGGTCACGGTACCCCCAAAGATTGGATTGAAGAAAACATCTATACTCGTTTTACACTCCTGGGCCCGGTATTAATGTTAGTTGCCAACGTAACATTCTTCGGCACGACAAAAGGATTAATCATTTGGAGTATTCAGATACTGTGGATCCCACTTTGGGCAGCTGGGGTAATAAACGGTGTTGGACATTTCCTGGGGTATCGAAACTTCCAAACACTAGACGCTAGTCGAAACATCTTGCCATGGGGAATATTGATAGGAGGGGAAGAACTTCACAATAATCATCATGCTTATGCATCATCGGCAAAACTTTCGGTTAGACCTTGGGAATTTGATATTGGATGGTTTTATATCAGTATACTAAGAATTTTACGACTTGCCACAGTGAATCGAATGGTCCCACAACTGGTGCAACGAACGGAACATCAATACTGTGATGCAGATACCGTTAAGGCGATTATAAATAACAAAATTCAGGTAATGGCAGACTTTCTAAAATTGGTGGTCGATGGTGTATACCGCGAAGAAGTTGGCAATGCTGCTACTAATAAAGTCCGCAAAAGGCTCAAGCATGCTCGTGAGTTACTTCACCGCGAGTGGCCTACCCCGGATGCTGATTTACTGTTAAACCTTGAAAAACAGTTGGAAGCCAGTCCGAAATTAAACGAAGTATATTCTATGAAATTGCGGCTACAGGAGATCTGGTCAAATAACCAAAGCAGCGGAGAATCAATGATTGATAGACTCGAAGAATGGTGCACTCATGCGGAAGAATCCGGTATTCAGCTACTGCAAGAATTTGCCTCGAGACTTAAAGGCTATCGTTTAGCAAACGTACCCGCAAATAGTTAATTTTTTGTGAATTAGAGCACCAACAAAAAAGCGGCCACAAAGCCGCTTTTTCTGCACTTCTTACTAAATAATCAATTTTCTACTTGATCTTAGCTTCCTTGTACATCACATGCTGACGTACAACTGGATCAAATTTCTTCATCTCCAGCTTTTCTGTCATCGTGCGTTTATTTTTGGTCGTTGTATAAAAATGACCGGTGCCCGCACTGGATACCATCCGTATTTTATCTCTCATTATTAAACTCCTAAACTTTTACGCCGTCAGCCCGTAAATTAACCAACACGGCATCAATACCGAGCTTATCAATTGTTCTTAGGCCTTTTGAAGAAACACGTAAACGAATCCAACGGTTCTCGCTGGCCACCCAAAATCTGCGACTATGCAAATTAGGCTGAAACGTTCGACGTGTTTTATTGTGCGCGTGGGAAACATTATTCCCGGTTATGGTACGTTTGCCGGTTACCTGGCAGACTCTGGACATACGATTACTCCCGCAGGGAATTGAATTCTTGACAAGGTGCGCGTTTATACCAGAAAAATACTAGATTGCATAGAAATTTTCGAAAAATCGCTTATATCAGCCCTTTCTCACTTAATGACGAGCAATGGCCGTTACCAACAATTATGTGGTCAAGAAGTCGCACATCGATCAAAGATAATGCATCTTTAAGTCGCACCGTTATCGAAACATCCGCTCTACTAGGCTCTGTTTCACCAGAAGGATGGTTATGACAAATAATCACCGCATTTGCGCGCAAATCCAAAACACGCTTTATTACTTCTCTGGTATGCACCGTTGCGCTATTAATTGATCCTCGAAACAAATCTTCGTACGCAATCAAACGATGATGTGTATCAAGAAACAAGCAACCAAAAATTTCCACTTCCGAATCAGCAAGATGCATCATCAAATACCGTTCTGCGTCTCGTGGCGATTCCAACGAGGGGCCGTAATCCAATTTTTCTTTCAGACTCCGTTCACCCAGCACACGAGCAACTTGTATTTGCACACCGACTGACTTTCCAACTCCATAGTTGGTGCTTAATTCTTCAACAGAAGCCTTAAAGACGCCCCGCAAAGTACCATAGCGTTGCAATAACGCCCGAGCGACATCTAGAGCGGTTTTACCTCGACTCCCCACACGAATTACGATAGCCAGCAATTCAGCGTCAGAAAGCGCCTCAGCCCCCCTACTGATAAATTTTTCCCGCGGCCGGTCAGATAACGGCCATTCATTAATTCGCATATTCAACTCCTTTTGATCTCGCGTTTAACTAGCTTACAAGGGTAAACTCAACCTATGGAATCAATCAATAGCAAAAACATCATTTTAGGCATTAGCGGCGGTATTGCTGCTTACAAGACACCAGAGCTTGTCAGGCGATTAAAAGATAGAGGCGCCAACGTTCGCGTAGTCATGACACCGAATGCCAACGAGTTCGTAACAGCCTTATCTCTTCAGGCCGTATCCGGCATGCCGGTGCGCACGGAGATATTAGACACCGAAGGTGAATCCGGAATGGATCACATCGACCTTGCGCGTTGGGCGGATCTAATTCTTATTGCACCTGCTAGTGCAAGCATTGTTTCACGCTTAGCCACAGGTTCCGCATCGGATCTGCTATGCACCTTGTGTTTGGCCACAGAGGCACCTGTATTTCTGGCTCCGGCGATGAATCGAGTTATGTGGGGAAAACCCGCAACAAAACGGAATGTTTCTCAACTATTAGATGATGGATTCCTTGTATTAGGTCCGGGAGTTGGGCACCAGGCGTGCGGTGAGACAGGCTCAGGAAGAATGCTTGATCCGCTGGATATGATCAAGCTACTAGAAGAGCAAATCAGCAAACCGCCTGCTGTGAATAAAATACTTGAAGTAATGATCACAGCCGGGCCTACATGGGAAGCACTAGATCCGGTTCGCGGCATTACCAACGCTAGTTCAGGAAAAATGGGTTATGAAATTGCACGTGCATTTCAGCAACACGGATGCTCAGTTACGTTAATAAGTGGTCCATGTAATTTAGACACCCCGTCCGGTGTAAGACGAATTGATGTTACCTCTGCAGCAGACATGTTTAATGCAGTTCACACCAACGTTTCCAAAATTCAAATATTTATTGGTGTCGCCGCTGTAGCCGACTACAGACCGGTGAATACTGAAAGTCAAAAAATGAAAAAAAATGCGAGTGAGATGACCATCACCTTGGTCCGAAACCCAGATATATTAGCAAGTGTTGCAAGCTTGGCCGAACCACCATTTTGTGTGGGGTTTGCAGCAGAAACAGAAAACTTGCGAAACTATGCTGTTAGCAAGCTCAATAAAAAGAAACTTGATTTAGTTGCAGCAAATATTGTCGGGCAGGAAAACCTCGGATTTAACGCAGAGGATAATGCCCTTCTCTTGATAGGCAAAGATACTGACCAGCAACTGGGTCCTGCCTCAAAAGCAACACTCTCCCGACAACTATGCACTATCGTCTTAAAGAAATATGAAGAAAAAAATTCAACTTAAAGTTCTAAACGAAAAGATAGGTCAATCCATCGAATTGCCGCACTATGCAACAGAAGGCTCTGCTGGTGTTGATCTTCGTGCGTGTATCGATTCGGCCATCACCCTAAGCCCGGGGTCGACTGAGCTGATTCCTACCGGGATTTCTGTCTACATAGAGGATCCGTCTCTTGCCGCGGTGCTCCTGCCCCGCTCGGGACTCGGTCACAAGCACGGTATTGTTTTAGGCAATCTTACCGGTCTTATTGATTCTGATTATCAGGGCCAGCTTTTTATATCAGCTTGGAATAGAAGTAACAATGATTTTATAATCAAGCCTGGTGACCGTATTGCACAAATGATCTTTATACCGGTCGCACAAGTCGAGTTTGAATTGGTAGAACAATTTAAAGAAAGTGAACGCGGTGCTGGTGGTTTCGGGCATACCGGGCAAGGATGAAATGCATAACCATCAAATATGCCCCGATAAATTTGATAATTGTTGATTCATAGCACAACTATTTCGCCTATCATTATCATTATCAGCGGGATTTAGTTATAGTGAACGTGTGGGTTTATCTCATCCGAAGAGAAAAATTTTTTCCTATGCAATTGCATTTAAATTTCCTATTCAGTCAGTCTAAAGAACCACTATGAGCAATGATCACTCATCTACGCCCCTAGCAAATGCTTCCAATTATCTTAGCGCCGATAATCTGGAATACTTGGAACAAATTTACGACCAGTACATAGCGGACCCTGAATCCGTTGATCCGATCTGGATTGAAGCTTTCGAGTCGTTATCGAGTACTGAATATAATCAAGTCACCAACTCTGAACAGCAGGTTTTTGGTTCAGAACAGTGGAATATTGAAACGGCGCGCAAGCAATCGGGTGTTCTTCGACTTATAAATGCGTTAAGAACACGCGGGCACTTGATCGCAAAAACTGATCCTCTTGGAATAGCAGACCAGGAAGATGTGGTTGATGTGGGGCTCGCAGCTAACAACCTATCAGAACAAGATCTCGACACTCTTTTCGATACGGGATCATTTGCAGCCGCCAATCGTTTACCGTTAAGGCAAATACTAGAATACGGACATGACATTTACTGTGGACCTGTTGCAGTCGAGTTTATGTATATCACCAGCACTCCTGAGAAGCGTTGGATTCAGGCGCGAGTTGAGAACATTCCTGCACGACCATTGCCGGATGCTGAAACTCGGAAAATCATACTAGAACGACTTACCGCAGCAGAAGGGCTTGAGCGTTACCTGCACACGAAGTATGTAGGTCAAAAACGATTTTCTCTAGAAGGTGGCGAAAGTTTGGTACCCATGCTTTCGGAACTCATCCAACGTTCCGGCAAAGATGGTGTTAAGGAAATCATTATCGGCATGGCACACCGTGGACGGTTAAATGTATTGGTAAATATTCTTGGCAAATCTCCGGCCGACTTATTTAGTGAATTTGAGGGAAAGAACGTAACCGCCTCCTCATTAAACGACAGTGGTGATGTTAAGTATCATCAGGGATTCTCATCTGATATTATGACACCCGGTGGCTTGATTCATTTGGCCTTGTCATTTAATCCTTCCCATCTGGAAATCATCAATCCGGTTGTTGAAGGTTCGGTCCGAGCACGTCAAGAACGCCGAAAGGATGCAGAACGCAATAAAGTAATTCCTATTTTAATTCATGGGGATGCGGCTTTCGCTGGACAGGGTGTGGTATTAGAAACACTGAACATGTCCCAGGCGCGCGGTTATTCGACCGGTGGCTCAATACATATTATTATCAACAATCAAATCGGTTTCACTACGAGCAATAAAGCAGACGCTAGGTCTACGATATACTGCTCTGAAGTAGCCAAAATGGTACAGGCACCTATTTTTCATGTAAACGGAGACGATCCGGATGCGGTACATTTTGTAACCCAGATGGCTCTGGATTATAGAATGGAATATAAAAAAGATGTCGTTATTGATATGGTTTGTTATCGACGTCTTGGGCACAACGAAGCTGATGAACCGAGTGTAACCCAGCCGCTTATGTACAAGCGTATCAAGCAATTGTCGACTACTCGTCAGCTTTATGCGGATCGACTCGAAGCCGAAGGTGTTCTGGCTGCGGGAGAAGGCGCAGAAATGGTCAAGCAGAATCGCGATGATCTGGACGCTGGTAGGATAATGGCAGGACAAGTATTTGATCCAAATAAATCAGCTTCTATAGTCGATTGGAAACCGTATCTGAATTCGGTATGGACCGAAGCGGCCGATACAACTATGTCGGTTGAACAAGTTCAGTCACTGTCTCAAAGTCTTAATACTTTTGCCGATGACTTTCCTATCCATCCACGAATAAAGAAAATCACAGATGATAGAATAAAGATGGGACTTGGTGAATTGGCCATGGATTGGGGATTTGCGGAAACCATGGCCTATGCAGGTCTCATTCAGGCTGGTTATACAGTCCGTCTGTCTGGTCAGGATTCGGGGCGCGGAACGTTTTTCCATCGCCATGCAACGGTCCTAAACCAGGATACCGGTGAAACCATGGTTCCCCTTCGGAAAATTGGTGACGACCCAAATAAATTTCTTGTTATCAACTCTCTCCTTTCTGAAGAAGCAGTTCTCGGATTCGAATATGGCTATGCCAGCACGAACCCGAATACTCTGGTTATTTGGGAAGCGCAATTTGGTGATTTTGCCAATGGTGCTCAAGTGGTTGTTGATCAATTTATCTCAAGCGGCGAATCAAAGTGGGGACGTTTGTGTGGACTGGTCATGTTTCTTCCGCACGGTTATGAGGGTCAAGGCCCCGAGCACTCTTCAGCACGACTGGAACGTTATCTACAACTGTGCGCGGAACAAAATATGCAAGTCTGCGTCCCGACTACACCTGCACAAATGTTCCATATGTTACGACGGCAAATGATTCGACCACTCCGTCGACCGCTTATTGTGTTTACACCGAAAAGTTTGCTTAGACATAAAATGTCCGTTTCCCATCTTGATGATCTAGCAAATGGTACATTTCAAACTGTTATAAAAGATGAAAGTGAACACAAGTCTGAAGACATAAAACGGATAATATTATGCAGTGGTAAGATTTACTTTGACCTGTATCAGGCACGGGAGTCGCGCAAACAAAACGATACCGTCATTATTCGGGTGGAACAACTTCATCCTTTTCCAAAAGATTTAGTAAGCTCCATGCTTGCGTCGTATGTTAATGCTAAGACGGTTGTCTGGTGCCAGGAAGAACCAAAAAATCAAGGTTCCTGGTATCAAATTCAGCATCACTTGAAAGACTGCCTCAGTGCTAAACAAAACCGATATTATGCAGGTCGTGACACTTCAGCAGCACCAGCTGTTGGTTTCTACAAGTTACACGTTCAGCAACAAGAACAATTCATCGAAGAAGCATTTACCATTCTTTCTAACTAGACAATCGACAAATCGCAATTAAGGTAAATTTAAATGCCCAGTGATATAAAAGTACCGACTCTTCCTGAATCTGTTTCAGAAGCAACTGTTCTGGAATGGCACAAAAATGAAGGTGATTTCGTTCACAGAGACGAGACATTAGTCGACATAGAAACCGACAAAGTCGTATTGGAAGTACCTGCGCCACAAGATGGGGTCTTACGCAAGATAAGTCACCCTAGTGGAGACACCGTTGGCGAAGGGGACTTTCTTGCCATTATCGAAGATGCTACAGCTGAACAATCCAACGCTGAAACGAAACCTGAATCAGCAAGGGAGAATTCAGACAATTCAACAGAACAAAATTCGGATCGACATGGGCCGGCTGTTCGATCTCTCCTTGCACAGAATAAATTGAGCGAAGGCGAGATAACAGGATCGGGAAAGGACGGTCGCATAACAAAAGAAGATATCGTTAAACATATCGATAAAGTCTCGACCAAGAAGGTAGCGGCTCAATCTGAGCCTGCACCCTCCACACCTAATTCGGTACCACAACCTGCACCATTGATGGGGTTGCGAGAGAGGTCTGAATCGCGTAAACCCATGTCACGAATACGGCAAACTATTGCTGGAAGACTGGTAAAAGCTCAGCAAACCGCTGCAATGCTTACTACATTCAACGAGGTAGACATGAGCGCAATCATCGCTCTGCGCTCGCGTTATAAAAAGGAATTTGAAGAACAACACGGTGCTCGCTTGGGCTTCATGTCCTTTTTTGTAAAGGCTGCCGCCGAGGCACTGCATAAGTTCCCAATGGTCAATGCGTTTATCGATGGCACCGATGTTGTGCAGCATAACTATGCTGACATTAGCATTGCCGTATCCTCTCCCAGAGGTTTACTGGTTCCGGTTCTTCGCGACTGTGAGCTGAAAAGCTTTGCGCGTATTGAATCAGAAACTCGCGATTTTGGTGTACGTGCACAAAATGCAACGATTAAGATGGCAGAATTAAGTGGTGGGACTTTTACCATTACAAATGGTGGGGTGTTTGGTTCCCTCCTTTCCACTCCCATACTAAATCCACCACAAAGCGCTATTCTCGGAATGCATAAAATTCAAGAGCGGCCCATGGCAGAAAATGGGGAAGTAGTAATTCGCCCCATGATGTACCTTGCTTTATCTTATGACCACCGAATTGTTGACGGTAAAGAGGCGGTGCAATTCCTAGTTCATATTAAGGCGTCGTTAGAGGATCCGTCACGCATGTTGTTTGATTTATAGAAGTTCATTTAGAAATACTTACCATCATCGTTAGACTATAGACCTAACGAATTCCGATTCCTGTTCAAAGCAAAGTTATTATGACCGAAAAATTTGATGTTGTAGTTATAGGCGGTGGTCCTGGTGGTTATGTTGCCGCCATTCGCTGCGCTCAGCTGGGACTATCCACAGCGTGTATTGACCGGACCGTCAATACAGAGGGAAAACCAAGTCTTGGCGGAACGTGCCTAAATATAGGTTGTATTCCTTCTAAGGCTTTATTGGACTCTTCGGAACGTTACGAACAAGCGATGTCAGGTCTTACCGCACATGGTATCGATATCGAAGGTGTTTCCCTTAACCTAACGAAAATGCAGGCAAGAAAAGAAAAAATAGTCAGTGAGTTAACGAGCGGTGTTGGAATGTTACTCAAAGCTAATAAAATAAAGGTTTTTCATGGACATGGTCGGTTACATAAAAACCGTGATACATCCTTTGAGTCTGTCGATGGAAGCATTGAGTCTATCAGTGGCAATCACATTATTCTTGCTACCGGATCTACGCCAATTACACTGCCCAGCCTGCCTATCGATGAAGACGTTATCGTTGATTCTACAGGGG
>CAJQKF010000104.1 GCA_905478855.1 uncultured Gammaproteobacteria bacterium | reverse complement strand
TAACCAGTCGCTGCTGTTATTGGGTCTATACATATGCTTTAGTCCGACCATATATTTACATCTTCTCCTGTCAGAATTTTCCTATCGGCTCTTTCTGAAATGAATCGTTGGAAACTCGGTTCGTGTAGGTATGCTTCGCTGGATACATAATCAAATATAGACTGCACGTGAAAGTTTTTAAGCATTGAATCCATTCGTAGAATCTCCAGACCATCGTTAGTGTAAAACACGATCGTGGGTGTGTAGTGAATATCAAGATTTTGAACCCATTCTTTCACTGTTAATTTTGTTCCAGAAGGTGTTATTAACGCATCTTCAGACTCTATATCGATTTGTATACTTGGTAATTGTTCGGCCAACGTTCTGGTTTCTTTATTGATAAGAATATTTTGATGCAAGTTTCGACAGTCATCACAATCGGTCTTTTCAAAATAGACGGCAATGGGAGAATTGGATTGATTTATGAGTTTTTGTAAATCGTTATTGTCTTCGGCAAAAAAACCCTCACGAATTAAATCGCCTGTTTGAGAGGGTGACGTAGTCTGTGCCAAACTTTCGGTTACGAATTGTCCAAAACCGTATTCTTTCTCGTGCTTGCCAGACACATAGTCTAGAGCAAGGGAAAATCTTTCCGGAGCAACATAGCCATCAAGACGTAGCGCTATTTTTCGGGATTCGGTAAAAAACAGTAGAGTAGGGGTGTAGTTAACATTTAGTGCGGCTGCCAATGTTTTTTCAGTAAAGGCTTTGCCACCTACCTGAATAACCTCTCGGTCTCCCCACATGTTGAGCGCTACTACATCAAACTTCGTTTGCAGTTTTTGCTTAATCTCATCAATTTCCAAATTATTCGATATCAATTCGGCACAGTATGGGCAACCGGGTTGCCAAAAATAGACCATGAGACGTTTGTCTGCAAGCGCTGCATCTGCGATATCTTCTTCTAAATCAAGAAAGCTTTCCTTGAACCACTCTGGATGCACGGCACTTTTTGCTCCTTTAAAAACTCCAATTGCCGTTTGAGCCTGCGTAGCAGAAGTCGCAGAGACTCCGCAAAAAGTAAAAAAACATAAGTATAAAACGTATATAGATTTCATTTCGGCTTGAACCTGTCGTTATGATTTATACGGGAGAAAATTTTCTCATTAATCCAAACCCATAAAGGATTTACTGTACGATGCTTACCCGTTCTTACGTAGGTCATTAATGAGTTTATATTGAGCACCATATCCATATTTCGCATAGCTCGATTTTGACCGCAAAATAGAATCTGATCATTACTCATGAGTGTCATTTCGGGATCTGGATTCAAAATTCCATTATCTCTTCTGAGCAATAATAAGGGCACACAGGGAAGCGCGCACTTTCGGTCATAGGGTGTTTTTAGCAAATGCTCGAGTTTCAATTTCTCTTGATGTTTGCTGAGTTCACTAAAAGCGGGGGATTGTTTTTTATTGAGTGTAATTGCCCAAACTGAGGGCGCTTTATCGTCAACAATTGTTCGAATTTGATCTGTGGTATGGGATGACCATTCGGAGCTTTGTCGTGCTGCCGATTTTAAGAAACGATTTGTTAATGGAGTAGTTAATAGGGCGACTATTTGACTCCCAATGAGTGCGTTCTGATTGAATCTTACATCAACATTAACGGCATCAAACAATTCCGTATTGCGATTTTTGTTTTGTCGCCCCACGGCAAATAAATCTGTTTTTAAATCTTTCGCGGTAATTAAGATAGACAAATTATTGGAGTCATTATCGGTGCCGGCAATGATACCGACAGATGCGTGAATACCTGCTTCGGTTAGAGTGTTTGCCTCCGTGCCTCTGCCATGAATACAGTTTTCTTCTTTCGGAATTACTGCGATGTCAGTATCAATGACGGTCACCGTATTACCGTTCTTTTTTAAAACACGCGTAACAGCTGCACCGAATCTGCCATACCCGCATACAACCCAGTGTCCAAGCGGCGGCTCAATCGCGGTTTTGAGCGGTTGTTGGTCTGTTTGACTAAGCCAACTGTTGAGTAAATGTAGATCCGGATTGGAAAAAGCCAAACCAAAATGCCAGGCAAAGGTTCTGAAAGGATTGATAATGTTGTCGGTGCCAAAAGAACGCATATTATTGGCAGTGTCGTTGTTTGTTACGCGACCAATTACCGGTAGTTTCGGATTCAGTAATTTGCTACTAATGGCGATTTTAAGATTTTCTTGATCGCTACCGATTACCGATATTATGCCCTGACATTGATGGTGAGTAAGACCTGATCTTTTCAAGTCTTCCGGGTCTGCGCCATCTGCACAAATTGCTATAGCCTGAAGGGGATTGTTATCAAGGGGTATGGCATCGACTACTTTGGAATCACGATCAACGATTACGCAGAGCAATCCAACTTCACCCAAATGTCGAAATACAACGCGACCGGCTTCTCCATAGCCGCATAATAAGTAAAAAGGCTCTTTGATTTTTCGTATCCGCGACTGATTGCGATCGCGAGATAATGCCAGCATAAACTCCTTATTTTGAAAAACAGCAATAAGCGTTCCTATTGCGTATAACCAGGAGATTACAGTTGCGTAAATGCACAATAAGGTCCATAGCCGTTGTGCACCATTAAAGGGATAAGGAAGCTCTCCAAAGCCAATGGTTGAGCCCATGTAACTTACAAAATAAAATGCATGGAAGAAGTCCATCCGCCATATAGAACCGTCGGCATGGCTGCCGGGTATAATTACAAATCCAATGATTGATATTGAATAGGAAAGAACCAGAACGATAAGAGGTGTGCGTAACGACCGCAATACAAGGAGAAAAATAGACTGGGGTTCGCCAGTATGGAACATCAACGTCTCGCCGCGAAAGTTTCCATTATGAGTAACACAACCGATACGATATTTGCCAATAAGGCGCCCCCACTTAACGATACAATGGAGGCAATGATTTCGGGACTTGCTTCACTCACGGTGCCGTGTACTACGATACCCCAGACGAGCGCTGCTGCGAGCAGTTGAAGATCGGCAACTAAACTGGATGCCAACAGAACCGATCCCACCGGTGTTCGATCCCCAAACTTTAAGAAGGTGGCGATAACGCTAACAACCAGAGCGGCAAATAGCTCATACGGGTGATGTTGCTCTGGGTTGCCGAGGTCACCGAGAAAAAAACCGAAGTTCAGAGTCAACGCCAACAAAATAAAGAAAGCAAATAGTACTTTTTCGAAGTTCATTTTACAGATTCCTATTGCATAGAGTCTTTATAGCATAAATGGCTAATTTTGTATGATGATATCAATAAATTAAAGGTTGAGTATTATCCCGTTTATTAGTTAGGCGCGTTGTTTCATGTAAACGGCATCAGTGAAAACTTTATCTTTTCCAAGTGCCTTAACTACCGACTGTTATTGGTATTCCGGCTATGCGATGTTTCCATTCTGCAGGGCCTGTTTTGTGGACTGAGTTTCCATTGCTATCTACAGCCACTGTAACGGGCATATCTTCAACAATAAACTCGTATATTGCCTCCATCCCTAGATCGTCAAATGCCACCACTCGAGACTCACGTATCGCGCGGGAGACCAAATAAGCGGCTCCACCGACTGCAATTAGATAAACAGCCTTCTTGTCTTTAATTTCCGCGATGGTCTGGTCTCCTCGCTCAGCTTTGCCGATCATCCCTAAGATTCCGGTATTAGCCAGCATTGTCGACGTAAATTTATCCATTCGTGTTGCTGTTGTTGGGCCAGCAGGACCAACTGCTTCACCATCAATAGGATCAACAGGACCGACGTAATAAATTAATTTGTTGGTAAAATCCACACCATCGGGAAGCGACTCACCCTTTTCAAATAGTTCAGCCATTCGTTTGTGTGCGGCATCTCGACCCGTCAAAATAGATCCTGATAAGAGCAGAGTGTCCCCGGCTTTCCAATCGGCTGTATCTTTTTTGGTTAACGTTGCCAGGTTTATTTTTTTCCCCCCTGTTGTATCACGGATAATTTCTGGCCAGTCGTCAAGTTGTGGTACTGGTAAAATAGCGGGTCCAGAGCCATCCAGCACAAAATGTAGGTGTCGTGTTGCAGCACAATTGGGTATCAACGCAACAGGAAGGGAGGCTGCATGGGTCGCGAACTGATTTATTTTTACATCGAGTACAGTGGTTAAACCACCAAGACCCTGGGCGCCAATACCAAGATTATTTACCTTTGTGTAGATTTCAAGTCGTAATTCTTCAATTGAATTTTGTGGACCTCGTTCTATAAGTTCTTGCATATCAATCGATTCCATTAACGACTGCTTGGCAAGAATCATTGCTTTTTCTGCGGTTCCACCGATACCTATTCCTAACATTCCCGGTGGGCACCATCCGGCGCCCAGTTTGGGTATGGTATCGACCACCCAGTCAACAATACTATCGCTGGGGTTTAAAATAATAAATTTGGATTTGTTTTCCGAACCACCGCCTTTAGCCGCTACGGTTATATCCACCTGGTCTCCTGTTACCATGTCTATATGAACCACGGCTGGAGCATTATCGCCGGTATTCTTGCGTGAACCATATGGGGGGAACACTACAGATGCTCTTAACGGGTTGTCAGTGTTCAGGTAGGCTTTTCGAACCCCCGCGTCTATCATTTCCTGAATGGTCATATCGCCTTCGAAGCGGGTGTTCATTCCAATTGACACAAATGCGGTGACGATTCCGGTATCTTGACACATTGGTCGATGACCTTCCGCAGACATTCGCGAATTAAGCAGAATTTGCGCGATAGCATCTTTTGCGGAAGGAGACTGTTCCAGGTTATAGGCTCGACTCATAGCATCTATAAAATCCTTTGGGTGATAATAGGAAATATACTGCAGGGCGTTGGCTACACTAGTGATAAAGTCGTGTTGTTTAATAAGTGTCATTTAGATTTCTCAAAAGAAAAAACAGAACAATCGAATAAGCTAATCAATCAAGTATAGCAGCGCAAAGGGAAAATCGTTTAGCGGAATTAACATTGCACGGCTAACGTAATAAAATTATTGGGTTCAATGTTTTTTATTTCGACAAAATTTGCGGGTTAACACTTTTACACCATTTATCGCAGCAGGCTAACCTGTTAGCATTGTGTAGTTTTCGCATAATACATTTTTATGTTTCTTAGCTCGCAGCAAAGGTCATGACTTTCCGTTATGGTGTTGAACAAGCGTCGTTAAGATTAAGGAAGACAATAGGTATGTTGATTATTAGTTCAGGTCAGATCTACCTGAGAACCGGAAACCGAAAATGATAGTGGATTTAACCAAAACGATGATTAAGAAAGGTATGCCATTCGTTTTGCTTTTTCTGGCTATTACAGTATGGCCGCAGAGTCTTCTGGCCAATGTTCCAGTTGAGCGCCATAAACTCAGTTGCGGTGCCGATTTCCCTTGTCCTAAAGCGCTTAAGAGACGCACAGACTTTTGGATTCAGGTTTATCGCAAATGGACCACTAAGCAGGGTGTTTTCCATGATTCATTGAATCCGGAGCGGGTGTATTCAGTTATCAATGTTAAAAACGGCTGTAGTAAGAAAAGTACACGGGTCAAAAAAGAAAAAAAACGCATCCAAACTGAACTTAATCGTATTGCTTCTGATCTGGAACGTGGGCGTCAACCGAAGTCATCCTCAGATAAAAAAATGATGTCGCTTTTCCCGGATAAAAAAGCGAAAAGTATACGCACGGCTTCGACTAATATTCGATGCCAACAAGGCAACCGTGATCGATTCACCTCCGCATTGAAACGCTACGGTGCTTATGGTGGACTAGTCAAGAAATTGGTAGTTGACGCCGGTTTGCCGTCCGATATTCATTTCCTACCTTTTGTGGAATCATTGTATAACCCGCATGCCTACTCCCGTGTTGGCGCTGCGGGCTTGTGGCAGATTATGCCAGCGACTGCCCGTCAGCTTGGGTTAGAGCTAAATGCCACTGTTGACGAGAGATTGGATCTCGAATCCGCCACACTTGGTGCAGTTCGGTATTTGAACGATAGTCGTAAACGCTTAACTAAATTGGCTAAAACCAAAGATTCTAAGGTCACCGCAGGACAACTTACCCCGTTCGTTATTACATCGTACAATTTTGGTGTCAGCGGAATGCGGCGTGCACTGGATCAAGTAGGTACGGATTTTGTTTCAGTTTTAAATAACTATAAGTCGCCCAGTTTTCAGGTGGCGGTTAAAAACTTTTATGCCAGTTTTTTGGCAGCCAGGCATGTAGCGAAAAACTCGAAACGCTATTTCGGCAAAGTCGTCGCTCAAGAGCCGATTCGATATCATACCGTTTTGTTGAAACATGCAACGTCACTTGATCGAATTACGAAAATATTTGGGCTTGGTGAAAAAGAATTGAAGGATCTTAACCGAGGGTTGACCCGTTTTGTTTGGCATGGATGGCGTATGATTCCCCGCGGCTATCGTCTGCGGTTACCGCATCGACAAGGGGCATGGAAAAGTGAAGTTTCCCAACTGACATCGTTATCTCCAGAGGACGAAAGTCGTCGACCGGTGCGATATACCGTTCGAAAAGGTGACACCGCATGCGGCATTGCCAGGGCGTTTAGAGTTAAGTGCAAGGATTTGATCGATTTAAATCGTTTGGGGCGGCGAGCGTTTATAACAGTAAAACAAGATTTAATTATCCCGGGTAAAGGGGGCACAAAGCAGCTTTCAGGAAAAGCGCCGAATATTGATTCGAGCGGGCTGTACACTGTTCGAAAAGGCGATTCGCCATGTGGTATCGCAATTCGCGCCGATATACCGTGTACACGTTTGCTTTCGTTAAATGGTTTATCAAATAGGGCCGTTATTCATCCTGGGCAAAAAATTAAACTTCCGGGCGGTGTTGGTTCAACGTCGACTAAAAAAAATGCGATCGAAGACCCCAGCGTGGTAATGACTCCATCCTCATATACGGTCAAGGCACATGATACGGCATGCGAAATTGCTGCACGTTATAAGGTTAATTGTGGATTATTATTGAGCATAAATGGGTTGAAAAAATTCAGCGTTCTTTCAGTTGGCCAACGGCTAGTAATGCCTGGCGATGGAAAAACCCAGCCTAATTTAGGGCAAACTGCAGATCCGGAAAATTATATTATGGCGGCATACAAGGTTCGTGCCGGTGATAGTCCGTGCCAAATTTCGAGACAGCATGATATGCCATGTAACGAATTTCAGAAAGTAAATAACTTACGTTCACATTCGGTCATTTATGTTGGGCAGACTCTTCAGGTAAAAAAACCGGTTTCTTCGGAAAAAACCGGGCAAGAAATAAAACTAGCCGAAATTGAAGATGATGCCGCAGGTGATGCGATAACCAGCCCGTTGGATGTAAACGTTGATTTTCGTATTATTACCAAGACTAGCAATAATAAAACATCCTATTTGGTGAATGTTGAATCTGATGAAACACTTGGACATTTTGCCGATTGGCTAGCAATCGGTAGTTCTTCATCAATTTGGAAACTAAATGGATTACAGCCCAAACAGTCTCTAATCACGGGACAACGCCTGCTTCTGCCGGAAACCACGTCACAGCAAAGAGATCAGTTTACGCAAAAACGCGAGGAGTACCATCGCGTTCTAGTGGAGGAGTTTAAGGAAAACTATCGTGTAGTAAGTATTGAAAACTACACAACGAAAAGTGGTGATAGCCCATGGAAGATAGCAAACAGCTTCCAGTTACCTTTATGGGTTATAACTCGTTACAATCCTAGTAGTAGACTTCGTATGCCATCAGTTGGGGAAGTTCTAAAAATCCCCTATGTTGTTCCCAAATCTTAGAATTCGCGTCTTATTTGGACCTATGCTGCATTAATGGAATAGTTTAGTCAGTATACTTTTGCTTCAAAGCTTTACGTTGCAAATAGGCTTGACGGCTGATTTCAATGTCTTCTAGAAAATGGTCTAGCTCTGACATCAGTAAGGCTTGAGGCCCATCGACCAATGCCTTGGTAGGCTCGGGATGAAAATCAACAAGCACCATGTTTGCACCTGCGATGATACCTTGAGAGGTCGCGTGAAAAACGTCCAGAATGCCTTCTGGACATCCTGCGCGAGTGCCCACAGAGTGTGAAGGATCAATGCACACAGGCATCAGAGTTAATCGTTTTACCACTGGGACATGACTGAAGTCTACAAAATTTCGATGCGGATCACCCATGTTGGTTTTCATGCCACGCAGGCAGAAAATAATATTGCGATTCCCCTCACTAGCCATGTATTCAGCTGCATTTAGCGATTCTTCCAGGGTGATGCCAAAACCACGTTTTATCAGTACGGGTAATTGCGTTTGGCGACCAACTACTTTTAATAGCTCGAAGTTTTGTGTGTTTCTTGTGCCAATTTGCAGCATTACACCAGTCGGATGTCCAGTTTGCTCTAAAGTCTCAAGAATTTCGTCGACATGAGAATCATGCGTAATCTCCATAGCAACCACTTTGATGCCGTGTTTGCCGGCCGATTCGAAAACCCACGGTAAACAGTTTGCTTCTAATCCCTGAAAGGAATAAGGACTAGTTCGAGGTTTGTAGGCACCCATACGAGTACATGATAGCCCGCGTTGACTCACCGCTTTCATCATATGGTCTACGTTCTCTGGTGTATCCACGGCACATAGACCTGCAAACACTTGAAGTGAGTCTTGATCAAAACGTACACCATTGTAGTCAAAGCCGTAAGAGCGGCTATCGTTAGCATGGCGACCCAATACGGCGTAGCTCTTGGATACCCGCACAACACGCTCAACACCTGTCATGTTTTCAATCTCGGATTGATTAAGGCTCGCTGTGTTTCCAACCAAATAGATTTCAGTTAGTGTTTGCTGTGTTCCAGCTACCGTATGAACCCGAGGGGTTATTCCTTCGCGGCTATTTAGGAAATTTAAAACTTGTTTTCCGGCGTCCGAGTTAACATCTACTTCTGGGTCGAGAATTACAATCATTTTTCTAAGAGATAGCTAAGTGGTTATGGGTAATATGTCGTCGTTGCCCCATTCTGACCAGGAACCGGCGTAGCCGCGTACCCTGTTGAATCCGAGATGTTTGAAAAGCAAATACGAATACGATGAGCGATGATGGGTCTGGCAGTAAACTATGGTTTCGAGGTCGGGTTTTAAATTCCGGTCACTAATCATTGATATCAGAGTGTCTTGATTTTTCAGGCGTTGGTTTGTGTCTGAAATCTTGGTTGAATTCCAGTCAAGATTTATCGCCCCTGGAATATGGCCGCCACGATTCGCCAGTTTTTTTATACCTGTAAACTCATCGACACTTCGGCAGTCAACAAGTTGTACATTTCGGTCGAATAAGTGATCAAGAATATCTTCTTTGGTCGCTAGGCTATCAGTATAGATGGTCGGTAATTGATATTCTTCAGATGGGTTACGATCGCAAGCATCAGCGGTGGTTTTAAAACCTTCTTCTACCCATGATTGAATTCCACCGTCCAAGCTACTTGCCCGGTAGAACCCAAGTACATTTAAAAGCCATATAAGGCGCGCAGATGCACCACCACCAAGGTCATCATAGGCGACCACGATAGAGTCTGGTTTTAGTCCAATACTGTGTATGAGTTTGGCGAGTGCCGAATTTGTTGGAAGTAGGCCCGTGGCTGGTTTTTCACCCGAAATAAGGCAGGCATAATCCAGCCACAATGCATTAGGTAGATGATATTTCCGGTAACGATCTATACGGCCTAAGTCGACAATAATTAATTGGGTGTCCGATAGCAGTTTATTCAGCGTGCACGCATTGAGAAAAACTGGCAAATGGTCGGAAGATGGCATTCTATTTTCTAGGCAAATATCGAAATAGGTTATAATCTGATGAACCAAGTATACGCCCTGATTCTACACGTCACTACTCAATTTCCTGCAAATTAAACCATGTGAGCCTTAATATCTATGGATTCAACAAATCATAGTCGATTTTCAAGTACCAATAACTATGTCGCGACGGACGACCTGATGATTGCTGTAAATGCCGCAATTTCCCTCGGACGACCTTTGCTTATTAAAGGTGAGCCGGGAACTGGGAAAACACAGCTTGCAGAAGAGGTTGCCGCTTCATTGCAGGCAAACTTAATACAGTGGCATATAAAGTCTACAACCCGCGCACAACAGGGGCTCTATGAGTATGATGCCGTCGCTCGGCTGCGTGATTCCCAGTTGGGAGACGATCGGGTAAAGGATATTGCAAACTATATTGTGCCCGGCAAATTATGGGAATCTTTCGTTAGCGATGCACGCCCCGTGCTATTGATAGACGAGATCGATAAAGCGGATATTGAATTTCCTAATGATCTGTTGTTGGAATTAGACAAGATGGAGTTTCATGTATATGAGACTCAGAAGCAAATAAAAGCAAAACACCGACCAATAATTATCATAACCAGTAATAATGAAAAGGAATTACCGGATGCTTTTTTGCGCCGTTGCTTCTTCCACTATATCCAGTTTCCAGATAAGAAAGTGATGGAGCAAATTGTCGATGTGCATTTTCCCAATTTGAAAAAGGACTTGTTGGAAAGTGCGTTGTCAGTTTTCTTCGATTTGCGTGACGCCCCGGGGCTTAAGAAAAAACCGTCTACATCCGAACTGCTAGATTGGATTAAGTTACTGGTTACTGAAGACATTCCCGTAGATGTGCTAGCGGCTGATAATCCGCGCTCAGCGATTCCTCCAATGCACGGTGCGCTACTAAAAAATGAGCAAGATGTTCATTTGTTCGAAAAACTGGTTTTCTTGAATCGTCGTAATGCTCGTTGATTTTTACAACCACTTAAAGTCAGCCAAACTTCCGGTATCCATTACCGAGTATCTAGCGTTAATGGAAGCGCTTTCCGCAGGCGTTGCAGAATACAGTATCGATAATTTTTATTATCTTGCGCGGGTTATATTAGTTAAGGATGAAAAACATCTGGATCGTTTTGATAAGGTTTTTGGTGATTATTTTAATGGTCGCTCCAGTGCTTTTGAAGAAATCTTAGGTGATGTGCCAGAAGAATGGTTGCGAAAACAACTTGAGTTAATGCTGAGTGAAGAGGAAAAACAACAAGTTGAGTCATTAGGCGGTTGGGATGAGTTGATGGATACCTTGCGCAAGCGCCTAGAGGAACAGGAAAAACGGCACCAAGGAGGTAATAAGTGGATAGGTACAGGCGGACGGTCTCCATTCGGCGCTTATGGTTATAACCCTGAAGGGGTAAGAATTGGCCAGAAAACTAATCGAAATAACCGGGCGGTTAAGGTTTGGGATAAGAGAAGCTTCGAGAATCTGGATGACGATGTTCAACTCGGAACGAGAAACTTAAAAGTTGCTTTGCGCAAACTACGAAAATTTGCGCGAGAAGGAGCGAGGCAAGAACTTGATCTTGATGACACCATACGCAGTACAGCACGAAATGCTGGTTGGCTCGATATTAAGATGGTGTCGGAGCGGCACAATGCCGTAAAAGTACTTATATTTTTTGACGTGGGTGGATCGATGTATCCTTACGTTAAAACCTGCGAGGAGTTATTTTCTGCGGCACAAACCGAATTTAAGCAGTTGGAATACTTCTACTTCCATAATTTTTTGTACGACTTCGTATGGAAAAATAATCGACGTCGTCATGATGAAATAACTCAAACATACGAATTGTTGCGAACCTATAAACCCGACTATAAGGTAATTTTTGTGGGTGACGCAAGTATGAGTCCGTATGAGGTAATGATTCCGGGAGGCAGCGTGGAGTACTGGAACGAAGAAGCAGGTCATGTGTGGGCGAACCGATTGCTGGAACATTTCCCCCAGGCTATTTGGTTAAACCCGGTGCCGGAGGCTAGTTGGCCTTATACTCAATCGATAAATATTGTCAAAGAGATAATGGCAGACCGCATGTTCCCGCTTACTGTTAAGGGCATAGAGCAGGGGATTGAAGCACTTAAAGGTAAGAAGCTTAATTGACCCTTGTGATTTCACTAATGAAATCTGATGGGTAGATGTTTATAATGCATCACAGATTTCAAATGCCGATTTATTTACAATATAACTGATGACTACCGCCGTTAATCGACTGGAAACTGACTGGGTTGTTGTTCGCAACACGCTAAAATTAAATAGGGACGGACTTATACCGGCTATTGCTCAACAATTTGATACGCGGGCCGTGTTGATGATGGCTTGGATGAATCTTACTGCGTTGGATGAGACACTGGAATCCGGCCGAGTTTGTTACTGGTCTCGATCAAGACAGCGTCTTTGGCGAAAAGGTGAACAATCCGGTCAGATACAACTATTAAAAGAAGCTCGCCTAGATTGTGATCACGATACGTTATTGTTGTTGGTTGATCAAACTGGGCCGGCTTGTCATACAGGTCGTGCGACTTGTTTTTATAACCATATTGACGGGGGTAGGGTGATAGTTGATTCAGATCCTCTAATTGATCCCGACAAACTGTACAAAAGCTGAAAAATAACATGGCTCTGTCACTACACAACACAATAACGCGTAGGAAAGAAAAGTTCATACCGCTGAACCCTAAAAGGGTAACTATGTATGCCTGTGGACCAACTGTCTATAATTTTATACATATAGGCAATGCACGGCCTATCGTTGTATTCGACATGCTGTATAGACTGTTAAAACACACCTACGAAAACGTAGTTTACGCTCGTAATATTACCGATATAGACGATAAGATCAATGCTACGGCTAGCTCGCTTGGCGAGACGATTAGTGATGTTTCCGGACGTTACACCGATGCTTTTCATGAGGATATTGCGAGTTTACACACGTTAATGCCTGATATTGAACCATTTGCTACGAATCATATTAGTGAAATGCATAGCATGATTCAAAGTCTGCTCGATAAGGATCATGCCTACGTCGCAGACGGGCACGTATTGTTTAATGTGCCCTCAATGAAAGAATATGGTTCCTTATCTGGTCGAAACCGTGAAGATTTGATTGCCGGCGCTCGTGTAGACGTGGCACCTTACAAACGAGACCCGGCTGATTTTGTTCTATGGAAACCATCTACGGGAGATCAACCCGGTTGGGATAGCCCTTGGGGATTTGGTCGGCCTGGTTGGCACCTCGAGTGTTCCGCGATGATTGAAACTCATCTGGGTGAGACAATTGATATACATGCGGGTGGTCAGGATCTCATATTTCCTCATCATGAAAATGAGATTGCGCAGAGTGTTTGTTCTCATGGAGGGAAAGAGTTTTGCCGTTACTGGGTGCATAATGGCTATATTACGACCCGTGGCGAGAAAATGTCGAAATCGGTGGGCAATTTCTTTACGCTTCGAGAGTTGCTGGATATTGCACCGGGTGAGGTCATACGGTTCGCGTTACTTAGCGGACACTATCGTAAACCGCTGGATTGGTCTGTTGATGCGCTAAATCAGTCTCGGGCATCGCTGGACCGAATTTATCAGTCATTACAAATACATTGTGATATTCAGTTTACTGATGTTGATGTTCCGATAGGGTTAATCGAAGCATTGGAAGACGATTTGAATACGCCCATGGCGTTAGCGGTATTGCATGGTTTGGTTTCGGAATTAAATAATGCCTCAAACGATAACGATAAGCGTCGGCTTAAGTCGGAATTACTGGCTGGCGGAAAGTTTCTAGGTTTATTAACAACGGATCCTGATGGGTGGTTTAAGTGGCAGCCTAAAGCCGCGTCCGGATTGGATGAACAAGAAATTGAAAGGTTGGTGAATTTACGGATTGAGGCAAGAAAGAACAAGGATTTTGCCGAATCGGATCGCATACGTGACGAACTCAGCAATGCCGGTATCCAGTTGGAAGACGGTGCGAATGGCACAACATGGCATCGAGCGTCGGTTATCGATATGGAAACGTGAAGATTGAGTTTCTGTTCTGCACTACTATTGACGAGCATAACAGCGCAGTATGAATGTAATTAATCTAAAGTTTCGGAGGGTATATGAAATTTGAACTAGCAGGATTCATAGAAGAGTGTCGAGGTCTTGTTACTAAACCGGAGTCTCAATCAAGTATTTCGGATTTAACCGAACAGGCTGTGTCCGTGCAGGCGGCGGTTCTATCAGAGTTAGGTGAGCCGACAAGAGGCGGACTAAACACGCTATATCACGCTCCCGATTTAACTATTTTGAATATCGTTTGGGCACCAGGGATGACACTGCATCCACATAACCACTGCATGTGGGCCGTAATCGGTATTTATGGTGGCGAGGAAGAGAATATCTTTTATCGTCGAGACGGTAGCGGTTTGACTCAACACGGTATGAAATCACTTGAAGCTGGGAATACCGTTCAACTCGGCGAGGATATAATTCATAGTGTTCATAACCCTAGGGAAAAACTAACCGGCGCAATACATGTTTACGGTGGAGACTTTTTTGCAGCCCATCGGAGCGAATGGATGCCAGATGAGTACCAGGAACAACCATTTAGTATTGAACATACCCGTGCGGTTTTCGAAGAAGCAAATAAACGTATGGATTCGCTTGTTTAGCTTTTTCTTAGTACTAACCGAACTTCGACATACATATGACGGCTTTTATCATAATACAGATTTATGTATGTGATGCCCTGATTTGTGATCGCCGTAACTGGATACTGTATTGACCGCATTAATATTTTTACATTTGCCAAAAACTGCCGGCATGACGTTGCGGCCGGTTGTAAGCAAGCGATATAAGTTATCCACAACCTACCGAATCGAGTCGGATGTAAATGCTGATATTAATCGATTTATAGCAATGCCTGCGACGGATCGTTACAGTATTGATCTATTGATGGGACATATGAGTTTTGGCTTGCACGAATACTTAGAACCCGGAACTAAATATGTAACGGTGCTTCGCGATCCAATCGAACGGGTGTGGTCCGAATATCGATTCCTACGATCAAATACGTTTCATCCACTGCATACTGCTGTCTCCAACATGTCGCTCCAGGACTATTTAACGAGTAACATCACAAATCAGGCATCCAACGGACAAACCCGTCTGTTGTGCGGAAATCATAAGCCGGGGTTTCCGGGCATTGCTGCCAGGGACGCGCTTCATGAAGGGCATCTACAGTTAGCAATTAATAACCTTAAGTATCATTTTCTGGTAGCGGGTTCACAGGAATATTTTGATGAAACATTACTTCTATTAAAGGCTAGATTGAAGTGGTGGGGGTGGCCTGTGTATGTTCGTCGAAATGTAACATTGGGGAAAAAAGAAGCACTGACTTCCGAGGAAGCGGAGTTGATCCGCAGTGCTAATACGTTAGATGTAGAGCTATATCAACACGTCATGAATGTATTGAAATCAGATATCCAAAGAGGGGGCGAGAAATTTCAAGGTCAATTACGTCGATTTCGAAAGCTGAACCGTTGGTATCAATTCGGTTTACTTTTACCACTTCATTGTAAGATTGTTGCTCGACGCTTGATAGGGAAACAGTAAGCTCGAGAATACTCTATGGCAGTGAGCTTCTGATAAAGTAACACGATGAACGATTATTATAATAAATCAAATTGGACCATAGACTCGGTTATTCGCTCTCGTGCTGTTACCTTTTGTAAAAAACCGCTTTGTGAGTTCGAAGGGGAGACAATAACCTACCAAGACGCTTTGTTAGACGGTAGTAGAGTTGCTAATTTTCTGGACGATCTCGGTGTTGAGCCTAACGATTACGTTGGGGTTATGCTGGATAATACAGCCCAATTTTGCCAGTGTTGGTTTGGGCTCTCTATTCATGGGGCAGTACTTGTAGCGATTAATACGGCCTATAAAGGCGCATTTCTGTCACATGTGCTTAATAACTCAAAAGCTCGTATTTTGTTTGTAGAATCTGAGTACGCCGACTACATTTTACAAATTGCTGATGACTTGCAGTATCTACACACTATAGTGGTGCAGGGATTAGCGCATGGCATTTTGTCACCATTTCAGGTTCGTCAATTTAGCGAATTTGAAGACTTCAAGAGTTCGTATGCAAAGGCATCCATAACTTACAGGGACACGGCTTGTGTTATGTATACATCGGGCACAACGGGACCCTCGAAAGGAGTGGTAATGCCCCATGCACATATCTATTTATTCGGACTGGGAACGATTACCCACATGGGGCTGAACGAAAATGATCGTTTTTATATAGTCTTGCCGTTATTTCACGCCAACGGATTATTTATGCAACTCTACGCTACCATGATAGCTGGAGCTACGGCATTTATTCGCAAACGTTTCAGCGCTTCTTCTTGGCTACATGACCTGAAAAAACACAAGCTAACAATTACTAATTCACTAGGTACTGTTGCGGCATACGTGTTGAATCAGCCGGCTTCCAAGCTGGATAAGGATCATCAACTAAGAATTATGAGTTTGGCACCCACCAGCGAAGCGATGGAATTGGCGCTTAAAGAGCGCTTTGGTATTAAGTCGGTTGTTGGCTTATATGGGATGACTGAAATCAATATCCCCTTATATGCAGTTGATGGCATCAGCCCGCCGGGGAGTTGTGGGCGTGTTTGGGACGAGTTCTATGAAGTGCGTGTTGTGGATGAACTAACTGATGAAATAGTCGCGGAAAATGAAATTGGTGAGTTTGTAATAAGGCCCCGGCAGCCCTATGCGTTCATGAGTGGGTACGTAAATATGCCCGACAAAACTATAGAGGCCTGGCGCAATTTTTGGTTTCATACCGGCGACGCGGTGCGCATCGACGCCGGAGGCAACGTGTTTTTTGTGGATCGAATCAAAGACTGTATTCGTCGTAAAGGTGAGAATATATCTTCATTTGAAATCGAGTCGGCGTTGTTGGGTTTTCATGGTGTTGAAGAAATAGCGGCATACGCCGTACCTGCTGACTTGGAAGGTACAGAAGATGAGGTAATGGTAGCAATTGTACCGGTCGACCATACATTGAATCTTAACGATCTTTACGAATACTCAATCGATGTTTTACCAGTATTCGCCGTCCCCCGATTTTATCGACTCATACCGGAACTGCCAAAGACTCCGACAGGAAAAGTTCAAAAAATGGTTCTAAAAAAGGAAGGAACTATGCTTGCTGATTTAAATGTCGGCTAGCCCAAGTATCGCTGCAATTTTAACTACTTATCGTTGTCTTTATCAGTGAACGAACTTTTCCCGGTTGCTTTAGCGACATTATTCCAAAAACTTTGTTGCATGCCCTCTATTGATCGCAGGTGTTCCGGTAAAAACGGTTCCATAATCTTCCTGGGGTCATAGTTGGCGGAATCAGTTTTAATTTTTTCTTTTAGGTCTTCAAGCATGGTCTCCTGCAGACTCGAAATATCTGGGAGTCCGAAAAAAGTTCGAAGCTCTTCTGGTGTCGCGTCAATTTCGATTTTTACCTTCATAACTATCTCCACATAGTTTTTGTTAAACGATAACACACGGGTACTTTCTGCTTTATTGCGTCATATGCCCGTAAAGAATCAGTCGCACACTTCATGTAGCGTAATAATGGACTTGCAACACTAAACATAAAAATACTACTATACCTGTAGTTTTTATGGATTTAAAAAGAAATCGATCAACATAAAACAGTTTTATTTTATAAATTTTCCGCTGGAGGAACTACTAAGTGTCAAAAAAAATTGAAAGACGTAAGTTTTTAAAAACTACGGCAGCGGCCGGCGTAGGCGCAACTGCTGCAACACTCGCAGCGCCAGCGATCTCTCAAGGACGGGAAAAGCTGACAATGGTAACGACCTGGGGTCGTGGATTAGCCGGTGTGTTTGATGCCGCACAACGGGTTGCTGATAGTGTAAACGCCATGTCAGACGGAACACTCGAGATCGAAGTTAAAGCTCAGGGTGAATTGGTTTCTGGCTTACCTGCTGTATTTGATGCCGTAACCTCCGGTCAAGCCGATATGTACCATGGTGCGGATTACTATTACGTTGGCCAGCATGCAGCATTTGGTTTTTTTACCGCCGTTCCATTTGGTATGACAGCAACGGAGTTGAACAACTGGTATTACCATATGGGTGGACATCAACTTCATTTGGAGCTCGGTGAAGAATTCGGGTTACACTCGTTCCTCGCTGGAAACACGGGTACACAGGCGGGTGGTTGGTTCCGTAAAGAAATTAATGGCCCGGAAGACTTCAACGGTCTGAAGTTCCGCATGCCTGGTTTGGGCGGAAAGGCTCTTGGTAAACTAGGTGCGTCTGTGCAGACCATTCCAGGTTCAGAGGTCTATCAGGCATTATCGTCTGGAGCGATCGATGGTACTGAATGGATAGGTCCGTGGGGTGACGAAAAAGCCGGTTTTCAGGAAATTACCAAAATTTTCTACACTTCTGGTTTTCACGAGCCGGGTGCCGGTCTTTCATGTGCGGTTAATAAAGATCGTTTTAATAGCTTAAGTGCAACTCATCAGAAAATAATTGAAATTGCATGTGGTGAAGCGAATGCATGGAACTTGGGACAATATCTAGCGAATAATGGTGAAGCGTTACAAAGGCTCATAGCGGGTGGCGTAAGAACACTTGAATTCCCTGATACGGTTTGGGATGCCTTCGGTAAAGCCTCTCTAGAAGTTCTAGAAGAAAATATGGATGATCCATTGTTTAAAAAAGTATCCGACTCAATGCGTGACTCAATGAAGAAATCTGCAAGTTGGATTGAACTTTCGGAAGGTGCTTATACTCGTCAACGAAATCGAGTGTTGGGATAAGGTCTCCCCGTTAGTCAGTAATAAGTTCGGGCTCTTGTGAGCCCGAATTTTTTTAAGCAAATAAATTATTTTAGATTACTGTAAACATGCTGCAGAATATTTTTACATCGTTTCTGATGGGTTTCGTTGATTTATTACTTCTGCCGTGGCGTATATATCAATGGTTTCAACTGGAAACGTTGAAGGAACGGATGAACGCCATAATGGTCGTTGGTAATTCGTCTGAGTTTCTGTGTGTGGTATTGGCTCTAATGGTGGTGCTAATTATTATAGGCCTAGTTAAGCACGGATTTCTGGTCACTATGGTCGATCGGCTGGAGAGCTTTAATGGAAAAATAGGTCAATTTGCAGCATGGTTTGCATTAATTCTGATGATTCAGCAGATACTCATTATTGTAATGGGACAGGTGTTTCGCGGTAACCTGCTTTCTTTTGCTCCGTTTGGCTTGGCACTTACTTCACAAGAGTTACAATGGCTTTCTGGCCAGTTAAAATTATATAACGCAATCCTCATAGCGTTTGCATCCGCGTACACTTTTATCGAGGGTGGGCATGTTCGTGTTGATCTCATTTATGCTGGGGTAAGATATAGAGTCAAAAAGTGGATCGATCTTGCTGGAACATTGTTGTTTCTTTTGCCATCATCTTTGATTTTATGGTGGTTTGCGTGGCCGTTAGCGATGAATTCCATGTTTGCGCAAAAACCTCTTAATATCTGGTCAGAGACTGCTCGCTGGCGAAAAGTAAAATGGGAGTCGTCCGGTACTGCCGAGTTTTCCTGGGTGTGGGCTTTTAAGTTTTTAGTATTGGTATTTGCCGCATTGATGATTATTCAGGGCTTTGCGTTCTTATTGCGGAATATCCGTGCACTTCGCGAAACAAAAGAAATTGAAACACATCCCAATCTTGACCGTGTTGATTCAGTGCCGAACAACACTGTCGTTCATTCCTAAGTTAATCGATAACCGAAGACGATTATGTTATTTGGACTTTCAGGCGTAGAACTCTCGCTTATTATTGTTTTTGTATTATTGTTTGCCGGTATTCTTACCGGTTATCCAGTGGCGTTTGCTATTTCTGGCTCGGCTGCGCTGAGTTTTGCCATCATCGCTATATTAAACGAGCACGGATTTCTCTACGTTATAGAGGAATATAACGGTGTCATGGAACAGGTGCCTGTTTTCGAATTCGGTTGGCAAAAAGCAATGTTATCCACGGTTTCCACGTGGTCTCAAGGCGTATTTTCTAGGGCATTTGGTGGGAATGTCGAAACATTACTAGCGGTTCCGTTATTTGTTTTGATGGGTATTGCTTTGGAGCGCTCCCGCATAGCGGAAGATCTGTTGACGACTATGGCTCAGTTGTTTGGAACATTGCCGGGTGGGCTCGCAATATCGGTAGTCGTGGTTGGTACCTTACTAGCGGCTTCTACTGGTATCGTTGGCGCGACGGTAGTAACTATGGGGCTTATCTCATTACCAACTATGTTGCGCTATGGGTATTCTAAATCCCTTGCGACAGGTGTTATTGCCACTTCGGGAACCTTAGGGCAAATAATACCGCCCTCAATTGTCATCGTACTCCTCGGCTCGATTGTCGGCGATATGTATTCTATCGGTCAGGAAAATCGGGCAAAAGAACTCGGTGTGTCGGTTCTCGATATGCTTGGCGAGCCTGCAGTACTTTCCACTGGAACGTTATTTAAAGCCGCATTTATTCCGGGGTTATTTCTTGCCATACTTTATGCGGGTTACGCATTTCTTTATGCGTTGTTTCGGCCGCAGGATGCTCCGCCGATACCTCAAGAGCAGACGGGAAATTATAATCTAAAAGGGTACTACAACAACAATTCGTACCTTATGGTCGGCGCTGTCATTGGACCATTAGTTGTTTTAATAATGTTATGGATTGCGTTTACTGTTTATGGTTTAGTCGGTGTACAAGAAAACGCTGATGGACTTGCAGTTGCTTCAATATCACATGCGATGATGGGTTTGTCGGTACTCGTGATTTTCCTTATGACGTTATCGATTGCACTTCGCCCTCATCATAATCAGTCAATTGTTATAGCGGGGATTCTCGCAACGACGGTAATGCTTATCTTGGATTGGCTTTACCTGATCGATGGTCATTCAGGTGGTGACCGGTTTAGATTATTTGCACTGCCTGGCATCATTTTGGTGATGGCATTGAAACGGGCGATCCCAAGGTTATTGGAAAATAATGCCTTGCGAGTGGTTTCGCCGCCGATTATTTTGATAGTAGCGGTTTTAGGTTCAATATTAGGGGGTATTACCAATCCAACACCGGCGGCTGCCTTAGGGGCTGCAGGTGCAATCATGTTGGCTGCAAGTCGCAAGCTTTCGTTGAGCCAAGTTAAAAGCAAGTTAGTTGTGTGGGGGGCCCTGGCAACTATAGTCATGTTGCTTTTAAGGGGTAACTTCGATCTTCGAATGACTTTAGAGACAATTCAGCTAGAGAACCAAATCGCAATCTGGGTTGCAATTGTGTCCTATCATATTGCTTTTCTCGGATTGCTTTATTCCTGTTTTATCTTAATACAGGACGGCACTATGAAGCCTATAGTGCAAGAAACAACGAAAGTAACGTCGATGGTCTTTGTGATTCTGATCGGGTCGCTATTTCTTAGCCTGGTTATTCGTTCGTTTGGTGGAGAGCATTATATTCAAAATATGCTGCGTACATTTGAAGATCCACGAGTACTGCTGTTGGTGGTAATGGGGGTCTTGTTCTTACTTGGGTTTGTGCTGGATTTTATTGAGATAATATTTATCGTAATACCGATTGTAGGGCCCGTTATCTATAGCGCAGATCCCTCATTAATGCCCCCAGAATGGATAACGATTTTAATCGCTATTAATTTGCAAACTTCTTTTATTACCCCACCGTTCGGATTCGCTCTGTTTTATTTACGTGGCGTGGCGCCACCGGGTATTAAGACGAGTGATATTTACAAAGGTGTCCTACCATTCGTGGCAATTCAGCTCATTGCCATGACCATTCTGTGGTACTACCCGGTTATAACGACATTTCTACCGGATTTGTTACCGGAAAACTAATCTGCGTACAAATTGTAGATAATTTAGGATTTTATATGAGTACAGAAGAGCTATTCAGAAAGGATGGATATTTGCGCGAATGTCAGGCTAAAGTGATCGCTTCAAGCGATAATGCATTTTGCGTGGATCAAACCGTTTTTTACCCTAATGGTGGCGGACAGCCCGGCGATAGCGGATATGTTTTAGTTGATGGTGTGCGACACGCAATCGTTGATTGTCATTTTGTTGACGGGCAGCATCGGCATATATTGGAAGAAGGTGTGTTGCCACCGGATATAGGCCAGGAAGTTATTCTCACACTTGATTGGGAAAGACGCTACAGACTGATGCGCATGCACAGTTGTATGCACATGTTGTGCGCAAGTGTTCCGGCTGGTGTTACAGGGGGATCAATAAACGAAGACCGCGCACGTCTTGATTTTGATATGCAAGATGTACTTGATAAGGATGAGTTAACTCGAGAATTAAATAAACGTGTTGATGAAAATCACATATTGTCTCTGCATTGGATTACCGATGCGGAACTTGAAAATAATCCAGATTTAGTGCGTACGATGTCTGTTGGACCACCAAAAAATAGTTCTGGAATGGTTCGACTGGTTCAGTTTGGAACTGCCGATTTACAACCATGTGGTGGTACACACGTAAATTCGAGTGGTGAGATTGGTAAGGTGCGTGTCAAAAAAATTGAGAAGAAGGGTAAACACAATCGGCGGGTTATTGTGGTGTTTGATGATGCTGAATAGGTAAGTAGAAGTGTTGTTTCCTATCTGTTTAATCGCGCATTGCTATGTCAGCCACTAATTCATTTAACGCACCGATTTCTGTGATGGGTTGCCACTGTTCGAGTTCTGCGTACCAGATGCGGGTATCTGAGGAAACTGTGCCGTCCTGAATGCTACGCATTAATTCTGAAAGAGAAAATGGACCTTCCTGAGTTCCGTTCACATCGATATAAAAGTTCGCTTTTTTTAGTTTTTCTGGAATAACAGCTACTTTGCTCACTTTTGTGTCGGGGGCTGGGGTAAGCGGAAAATCTTTCGCTAATGGAGAACTAGACATTGGAGTATCTGACATTATGGGCGATATTGTTAAATCTTCGCTAGATGCAATCGCCTTAAATGATTTAATTGAAAAGCGAATATCGTTAATCCCATAAGGCTCTAATAAATGGCGAATTTCAGGGGTGGAAAGTTTTCGGACATCCATCGGCACAGTAGCAGCCTGATTGACGTTTAATACCCCTCGTCCTAAAAAATTTGAGATTCCTCGCACTATTTCTCTTTGAACAATTTTATTTATAGTCTCATCACTTAGTCGTATTTCGCTTTCCAATAGCTGGTGGATGAGTTTTTCGCAGTTATTAACCCGAAAGCTATACGTTCCTGTTGCAGAGAATTGTGAGGTAGACGCGGGTGTCGCCCATGAGCGATTGATCTGACGTTCTGTGGATATGAAAACGATCTCTGAATAGATTTCACCGCGATAGTCATCAGTCCACGAATAGTGCTGAAAAACGTCAGGTATGAATTGCTTGTCTAAAATATGTAAGCCGAATGCTACTTTAGCCAGTAAGGTTCGATTTTCAAGAAAGAAGACATGTTCATTTTCTGCGACCGATAACAGAGATTGTGTCTGAGATGGAGCCTTTTTGTTTGAATAGAACATGAGACTATACGTCGCCGGGTCCCGGTTTGATTCTATATTATGCAGTCTCGTCGGGGTAATTAACTTGAGAAGATTTTTCATGTCTATCGTCTTTGCGATAGATCTTTCAGCACAGCTGACAGCAAGCGTTTTGATCGTAATGACATGTCATTTGATAACGCTATCAAATCTCTTTCCCCAGCAAGTAGCTTTCTTATAGCGGATGACAGCATCGTTAACTCTCCACCAACGGATTCCATTTCTTTACACATAAAAGCAATGGTTGATTGAGCATCTGAATCGCCATTGATGGCGGCATTGATGATGATAGCGAGTCCCTGTGAATTATTTTCGCTCAATTTCGGAGTCGATAGTTCTGTGTGTCCACTCTCAAGTTGCAGCAATATATTTGAGATGATCTCTTCTTCTTCTGAATCGAGATCATCGAGTAGTGTATTTGACCGCTCACCTTGAATAATACGCTCAATCGCATTAACCAATTTGTGCCAGCCGTTATTTCGAGCACTATTAAGAATGGGGGTTAGGGTCGAGGGGGCAGTATGATTTATACAAACGGCAACGACGTTTGCTACAAAGCCGGAATGGGGAATAGTCATTCGATTCACACAATAGCGTAAAGTTGATTCTTATGAATTTAGTTAGCCATTATTATATCTGTCTTTATGAACGAATAAACATTTGGCATTCCGAAATAATCAGAGTCTCGTTATTTTTAGTCACGGATGTAGCTGTCATTGCCGTTTTAAGGAGTATCATCCGAATAACCATTCATTGAATGGCATGCATTTTTTTGTTGCGCGAATGGTTTGGGGTTATTGGCTCGCGCCATCATTGCAGACGTTAGTCGGGTTTGTGGATACCTATCCCTAGGCGATAGGGTTCAAGTAGTAAACAAACTTTAGGGTAGTCCGTCATAACCTAGACGACCGGATAGTAATTCTGCCGCTTTTCGGATGTGTACAATCCATGAATCACTTCGACGCTCGATTGGAGCGGAAACGCTAAGTCCGGCAATGGCGACACCGGTAGTATCACGCACTAGACAGCCAATACATCCGACTCCAAGTTCCGCTTCTTCATTGTCATAGGCATAGCCTAGCTTGAGGTCTATCTCAACAGCTTTGATCAATTGCCATGAGTCTACGATGCTATGTTTTGTATAACCGGGTAACCCCGTTTGAGCGGCATATCGATGACAAAATTCGCGACCTCGGTCTCCAAGAATCATCTTTCCAACTGCAGTAACATGAAGCGGAGCTCGACTGCCAATAATTTGTTCGGCTCGTATTGTTTTAAAACTGGCTACTCGTTCAATGTAGATTATTTCAAATCCTTCTCGTACCGTTAAATGGACACTTTCGCCTATCGTGTCACGGAGTTGCTCCATTATCGGTATTGCTTCCCGTTGCAAGTCAATACCGGCGCGGATCCTGCCGCCTAGATGCAAGAGTTTATAACCAAGACTATAGTGGCCATTCCCGTCTCGGCTAACTAATCCATGAGCAAGCATTGATTGTAGAATTCGAAAGGCCGTCGATGAGTGCAGCTCAGACTCTACCGCCAGAACTTTTAGAGATACAGGAGCATCGTAGCCGGCCATAACGTCAAGCAAGACGACCATTCGGTCAATAACCTGAATGCCTGATTTATTTTCCTTCGGGTTTTTATCCAATCTACAGTCCCACTGTTGTTAGGGCCATTAGAATACTATCGTTGTTATAAACTACAATAACATCTTATTTATTTGGTTATTTGTGTCCATTATGAGCTTTCCTCTACTTATTATTACAAAAACTGACCTTAAACACAGCAGCTATCCCGTTGATAGTTTGATGATGGCTGCGAACTGTGATGAAAAAAGAGCGGGGTTCAAACACGATGGAAGATCTCATTTTTGGCTTATCTCCGATATTAAAGTAATTCCGGAGCAGCTGTACATGGGTCTGGATGACAAGATTGTCTTGTGTGGAGTAAGAAATATGGATGAGCTAGATGATATTTCTAGTTTTATGAAGAGTAACGCAGGACTAGATATTCGGGGTTTCTGGTTGTTAATAGACAATGTCGAGAATATGTTTAGTTTGCGGTCCTTATTTGAGTCTACATGCACGATTAGTGGTTTAATTCTAGACACCATAGAACTCGGCAATAGTATGGCTCTAGAAGAAACACCCGGTAGGCTGGGACTACTCGGGTGTATTAGTGAAGCTGTTCTTACTTGCAGGTTTTATAAGGTCCCAATACTTGATGGAGCGCATCCACTCGATGCTAAAGATAAGGCTTTCGCTAAAGTTTGTGAGCAGGCGAGAAAACTGGGGTTTGATGGTAAAGTCGTTACGAGTGTGGAGCAGTATGAGACAGCTAAAGATATCTTTTCTACTTGAGCGTTTTAAGCCTTTTTAGCTTTACGTTAACCAGAATATAAGTCAATGACATGGCTGCTATCAGTGAGTAAATTATTAAGTATAAATTGCCGGCATCCGAACAAAAACTCAAAGCAATTAACCCCCAGCCTTTTTTAGAATTTTATCCATAAACCGGTCGGATGTTATGCGTTTTAACCATGGGAGCACTTTAGCGGGCGTAGTTACGGTATAACGCGGTTTTGGATAAGGGCTGTCTAGTGCGTGAAGCACGGGTTTTAACAATGACGATGCTGGTAGCGTAAATTTAGTGTTTTCAGTTGTATCCAGACGTTTTAGCTCTCGACTATAGGTTTCACTGTGAGCGCTATTGAGTGCATTGATATTTGCTTGAAAGTGTTTGAGGCAATTTTTACGAAAATCACTTTCAATCGGTCCAGGTTCTATAAGACTAACAAATATGCCACTGCCCTCTAGTTCAAGCCGCATGGTGTCTGATAATGCTTCCAGCGCATATTTACTTGCATTGTAAGCGCCCCTGTTTGCTAGACACACTCGACCGAGTATAGAACTGATCTGTATAATGCGGCCGTACCCCTGTCGTCGAAATAGCGGGATGCAGTGATTTGTTAGTTCCTGAGTGCCAAATACATTAGTTTCGAATTGTGCTTTGAGTGCGTGTCGACTAAGATCTTCAACCGCACCGGGTTGTCCGTATGCGCCATTATTGATTAATGCGTATAGTGTGCCGTTGGTTATATCGGTAAGTTGGTCAATTGCGGATGCAATCGATTCGGGGCTTTCCAGATCTAGTGTTATGCATTGAACACCTAAACGTTTTAGTCTTTGTGTGTCGTGGCTTTTTCTGGTACTGGCGATTACATGAAAACCGAACGTGGATAGGCTTTGTGCTAGTGATAAACCTATCCCTGTGGAACAGCCGGTAATTAGTATGTATCGTTTTTTAGTAACGTAAGACATAAGTGGTAGCTAAGATTGTTGTATAGTAGAAAGAATCATACATTAAGGATCCAGTATCTATGAGCCAAAAAGTGAAAATTGGTGTTGTTGGCGTAGGATATTTAGGCTCAATTCATGCTCGAATTTACGCCAGAATGCCAAATGTTGATTTAGTCGGCGTGGTGGATATTGATCCTGGGCTTGCACGTAAAGTTGGCAGCGAGTGCAATTGCGACTCGTACAATTCTCCGGAGCAGTTGTTGGATGAAGTCGATGCAGTAAGTATAGTCGTGCCAACGACTTTGCATCGCGAGGTCGCCGAATTGTTTATTGATAACAATGTCGATATATTGCTGGAAAAGCCCGTTGCACACACGGTTACCGACGCTGAAAAAATTGTTTTGGCTGCAGAGAAAAAAGGTGTAATTCTACAGGTTGGACACCTCGAACGTTTTAACGCTGGCATCATTGCTCTTGCCGATATGCTTGATCGCCCTAGATTTTTTGAAGTACATCGATTAGGTACTTTTGTGGAGCGTGCAACTGATGTGGATGTGATTACTGATTTGATGATTCATGATATTGATATTGTGCTGTCATTGGTTAAGTCTCCCTTGGAACGGGTTACTGCAGTGGGAACATCGGTAATAACTAGCCATGTTGATATTGCGAATGCACGCCTTGAGTTTAAAGATGGGACGGTAGCAAATGTTACCGCCAGCCGGGTTTCTAGCAAGAAATTTCGAAGAATTCGTGTGTTTGCCGAATCTTGTTATTTAGCTTTGAACTTTGCTGACCAGCAACTTGAAGTTGTTCGCCCCGAGAGGGAAAACGAATCAGATAGATTCGCTAGAATAATGACTCAGCAGGTGAAGATTGAATCACGGCCGCCACTCGACGCGGAGCTTGAGCATTTTGTCGAGTGTGTACGAACTCGTCAAGCCCCCCTTGTCGGTGGACGCGATGGCCTTGAGGCGTTGCGTGTTGCCGAAATTGTCCAACGGGATATTGAAGGTGATGATGAGGGTGTTTGACCCAGTGCAAAATCATCCGTGCGATTTTCTGCAATACGCGTGCAACCTATATGATCGTTGCTTTGATGCGCGATTACATAGTTAATTGGTTTTATAGTCTATTTTCATTTTTCCTACGATACTCGGTAAAATAGGGTTGGATCAGCGCCTATACGGATACTTGTTTTAATTATAGGCGTTGATTGTTGAATAAATTGCCCCATATCCCCTGTCTATACATCAACTTATATCGGAACTTCTAATGAGTGACGTAGACGAAAAGCCCGCAGAAAATACTACATCTGAAAGCCCTTCTGGAGTGCTAAAAGGCGAATTAGCCAAGCAAGATGATGTTCTACCGAGCATTATTAGTTTGTTACCTATACCTGATCGGCCGTTTTTCCCGAGTCAGGTAACGCCGCTTATATTAAACGCGACGGAATGGCGAGAGTCATTAAAGTTTGCGAAGGAAAGCAGTAATGGTTTAATCGGTCTTGTCTATGCGAAAGGCAAAAAGAATAAATCAGCCCTAGTGGATGATTTTAGTTCTATGGGTACTGCTTGTCGGATTCATCAAATGAATGAGCAGGATGACCTGCTTCATGTCGTTCTTGTGGGAATTGAAAGGTTTGCAATCTCGGAGTGGGTAAATGAAGAAAAGCCATTTTCTGCGCGTGTTGAGTACTTTCCGGAAGACGTCGTTAAAGATTCTACCGAGGTAAAGGCCTACACCACGGCAATAATTAATGTCATTAAGGAACTTTTGCCGTTAAATCCTCTATATGGGGAGGAATTGAAGCAATTTTTAAATTATTTTGGACCAAGCAACCCCTCTCGTCTGGCTGATTTCGGTGCAAGTTTAACGACGGCTAGCGCCAAGGAACTTCAGGATGTACTAGAGACCGTATCCTTGTTTCCAAGACTTGAGAGAACTTTGGTTCTGTTGCAAAAAGAATTGGAAATTGCACGAGCCCAAATGGATATTCGCCAGCATGTCGAAGGAGAGATGCAAGATCGGCAACGCGAGGTATTCCTTCGGGAGCAATTAAGCTTTATACAAAAGGAACTGGGCATCTCTAAAGATGATCGAACTGCCGATCTCGAACTGTTTCAAGAACGACTGCAGTCATTGGTTGTGCCTGATGCGGCCCTCAAAAAGATCGATGAGGAAATGAATAAGTTATCGGTTCTGGAGCAGGGATCACCAGAATTTTCGGTAACCAGGAACTATCTCGACTGGCTTACTAGTCTACCCTGGGGGATTAGCAGTGAGGATCAGTTGGAGTTAAGTGGCGCGACTGCGATACTCAATCGTGATCATGAAGGCCTTGATGATGTAAAAGAACGAATAAAAGAGTTTCTGGGCGTAGGAATCATGCGGGGAGGCGTAGGTGGTAATATTTTGCTATTTGTAGGTCCTCCAGGTGTTGGAAAAACCTCGTTAGGGCAATCCATAGCGAATGCGCTGGGTAGAAAATTCTTTCGTTTTTCTTTAGGCGGAATGCGCGATGAAGCAGAAATAAAGGGGCATCGACGCACCTATGTGGGTGCGATGCCAGGCAAATTGATCCAAGCACTAAAAGAATCGGGTACTGCGAATCCTGTCATCATGCTTGATGAAGTAGATAAAATTGGTGCGTCCTATCAAGGTGATCCTGCATCCGCATTGCTTGAGGTTCTAGACCCAGAGCAAAATAGTAATTTCCTTGATCACTATCTCGATGTGCGATTTGATCTTTCCCAAGTGTTGTTTATTTGCACCGCCAATCAACTTGATAGCATACCCGCGCCGCTGCTTGATAGAATGGAAACCCTTCGGCTTTCAGGTTATATCTCCGAAGAAAAAGTCCGAATTGCGCGTCGACATTTATTTCCTCGTCAACTGACATCTGCGGGCTTGAAAGCTCGTGGTGATGTGCGAATTGATACGACTGCGATTAGGCGTCTTGCTGAAGAATATGCAAGGGAAGCGGGTGTTCGAAGATTGGATAAGTTATTGGCTCGAGTCGTGCGAAAAGCCGTAATGAAAATTCTCGAAGGTGAGGAAAAACCAATACACATTACGTCTGCAACACTTGAAGAGTACGTGGATAAGCCAATATTCAAAAAAGAGCTACCGGTTAGTGGCATTGGGCAGATTAATGGACTGGCTTGGACATCTTTGGGTGGCGTTACTTTGTCTGTTGAGGCCCGCAGAATACATTCGTTTGCACGTGGTTTTAAACTCACCGGTCAATTGGGTGATGTTATGAAGGAATCTGCCGAGATAGCATATAGTAATATTGTTTCGAGAGACGAACTTCGAGGCAACGATTTGGATATGTTTGAGAAAAGCACTATACATCTGCATGTTCCCGAGGGCGCAACTCCGAAAGATGGACCAAGTGCCGGAATAACAATGGCGTGTGCTTTGTACTCGGTTGCTAACCAAAAAGCACCGAGGCCCGGCTATGCAATGACCGGTGAGCTAACGTTAACGGGGCGTGTATTGGCCGTAGGTGGGATCAAAGAGAAAGTTATCGCAGCTAGGCGTGCTGGAATTCGGCGTTTAATTTTGCCAAAAGATAATGAATCCGACTATGAAATTTTGCCAGAACATATTACTCGAGGCATTAAATCTCATTTCGTGTCGGAATTCGATCAGGTTGTACCTCTTGTTTTCCCTTAAGATGGGGTAAACTTCGCTCTTTTTAGCAGAGCGAATGGATAAGATTCTCCTTAGTAACGATGATGGCTATCAAGCGCCTGGATTAGCCGCCTTAGAACGTATCTGTAGAGAACGCGCCGAGGTTGTGGTAGTCGCGCCGGATCGAAATCGTAGTGGTGCCAGTAATTCTTTGACATTGGATCGCGCCGTATCTGTCGAACAGGCTAAAAACGGATTCTACTATGTTGATGGAACACCTACAGACTGTGTTCATATTGCGATTACGGGATTGATGAATAGTGCTCCGGATATGGTTGTGGCTGGAATAAATACTGGAGCAAACTTAGGTGATGACGTACTCTATTCTGGAACGGTAGCGGCTGCGGTCGAGGGACGGTTTTTGGGGTTTCCGGCTTTAGCTGTGTCCTTGGTCGGATCGTCGCCGACGTATTATGATACTGCTGCAAAAGTTGTTGACCGAATATTGACTGGCTTGCATCGACAACCTTTACCTAACGATTCAATTCTCAATATAAATGTGCCGGATGTTCCTTTTGATCAATTAAAGGGTTTTCGTGTAAGTCGTTTAGGTTGTCGACACAAGGCTCAAGCGGCAACCCGAGATGAAAGCTTGCCAGGCAGGTTGTCGTATTGGATTGGCCCGCCGGGCGATGCTCAGGATGCTGGGCCGGGTACTGATTTTAATGCCATCGACTGTGGATACGTTTCGATAACTCCGATTCAAATTGACTTGACTCGTTACGATCAGATACCGCTGATCGGTGATTGGTTAGATTTTGTGGAACAAATGTGATGGGCTTACATGATCGAGAAGGAATAGGCATGACATCGCGTCGCACTCGTGATCGTTTAGTAACCCGCTTGCGTGATGCAGGTATTAGCCATCCCAGGGTACTTTCAGCGATTGCTAACACACCGAGGCATTTATTTGTTGATGAAGCTCTTGCCTCGAGAGCTTATGAAGATGCCTCTTTACCTATTGGACATCAACAAACGATTTCACAACCCTATATTGTCGCTTTGATGAGTCAGGCATTGCTTGATGGTAATAGCAAGCATAGTCGTGTTTTGGAAATAGGCACTGGCTGTGGCTACCAGACAATGGTCTTATCTCAGCTTGTTAATCTGGTATACAGTGTCGAGAGAATTGGCGCATTGCACCAGCAAGCGCGAGATCGCTTGTATGATTTAAAAATTCGAAATGCATATTTTAAGCATGGAGATGGCTTCGAAGGTTGGCAGGAACAAGGTCCGTTTAGTGGCATTCTTATCACAGCCGCGCCAGAGCGGGTTCCAGATTCTCTCTATCATCAATTATCAGTTGGTGGTGTTATGATACTGCCAGAAGGCGAAAAAAGACTTCAACGTTTAATTACAATCACACGCACAGCAAGTGGATTCCAACGCCATGAAGGTGCGTGTGTAAATTTTGTTCCAATGTTATCCGGGGTTATCTAACTAATGTTTCGATCTTTGTATGAGTGGGTATTTAGACTATCTAAGCATTCGAAAGCTTCATGGTATTTATGTGCGGTGAGCTTTGCGGAGTCATCATTTTTTCCTATTCCCACTGCACTCATGTTAGCGCCGATGTGTTTAGCCCAACGAAACAGGGCATGGCGGTTAGCAATGATAACTACCATTTCATCGGTTGCAGGTGGAGTATTGGGGTATCTTATTGGTATGTTTTTCTTTGATACCATTGGGCAGCAAGTAATTGATGTCTATCATGCACAAGAAAAATTTGATGCTGCCGTTGGATGGTTTTCTGAATACGGTGTGTGGATCGTCTTTATTGCTGGCTTCTCGCCCATACCTTACAAGCTGTTTACCCTAACGTCTGGCATGCTTGGGTTAGCAGTTATTCCTTTTATTCTTGCATCGCTAGTGGGACGCGCCGGACAGTTTTATTTGGTTGCCAGTTTGATTCGATTCGGTGGGGAACACATAGAAAAGTCATTGAACAAATATGTCGAATGGATAGGCTGGGGCGTTGTCATTATTGGCGTCGTAGTTTATCTGCTGGTGCGTAGTTAATTGTTGAAACTATTGTGAGTATGATTTTACTTCCCCAAGCGAAGTCACTATGTCTAATTGTCATGATAGTGTTAGGAGGATGTGCAACCCATGTGCCAGCGCCGGTTAGCGATCTATCTAGAACCGTTAAGACCGCGGATGTAACTCGAATAGTTCGATCGGGAGATACACTATATAGTGTGGCTTGGTCAGCGGGTGTCGACTACAGAAATTTAGCATATTGGAATAGCCTCAAATCCCCCTATGTGATTCGGATAGGACAATTGCTGGTGCTATCCGGTAACCCTCGTCCAAAAACTTCTGATCAACCAAATATTGTTGTAAGTGGCATTGGGACGAATACCGATGTCATCCAAAAGCAGGCTATACAGAGTCCTTCTATCCCTGCCTCAAAAAGTACAAGTACGAAAGCTCCAATTATTACCAAGTCTAGTCAACCCAAATCTTCAGTAATAAAAACTATTGGATCTAAGCAAACGTGGCATTGGCCGGTGAAAGGAACGTTGTTGACGAAGTATTCCAGCAATAGTGGTAACAATGGCATTGATATAGGTGTTTCTTCAGGCACCTCGGTAAAAGCAGCAAAAGGCGGGGTGGTTGTTTATGCAGGGGCTGGTTTACGCGGCTACGGACAACTGGTGATTGTAAAGCATAGTAGTGAATACCTGAGCGCTTATGGGCACAACAGAAGGTTGTTGGTTGAGGAGGGGGACACGATTGTTGCTCGTCAGACTATAGCGGAGAGCGGTATGGCTGCAGGCGGCGTTGAACAACTGCATTTTGAAATTCGGAAAAATGGAAAACCGATTAACCCGCTTAAATTCCTCTAGCGTTGGAGTTTTATCTGGTTTTTGTTGTGATGGTGGTATTTTTGGCACAGACTATTTCCAGACGACGAGTTATGGAAAAATAAGCGCTGCCAGTACCGAGCGCCCTTCAGCGGCGAGAATGTTATACGTTCGGCAGGCGGCTCCAATATTCATCACCTCAAGCCCCATGCCATGGTTTGCAAACCAGAAGCGATGTCTGGGATCAATTGACGCGATACTGCTTTGCGAACCCAGTAAAATGATTTCTGAATTTTGATTCGCGATAAACAGGCAATCTTTCTCAGTAAAGTCTTCGATCTTTTTCAGTGCCCAGTCTTGGGTTATATTGGTGGTTGAAATGAGTAGCGAACCTTTATACGTTTTTTCACTTACCACAACCGACTCAGAGTCATAGTTTGAAATAAAGTTATTATATTGGTGATCTTCTAATTGAAACTTCATTTGTTAGCGCCGAGTTTGAGTAGAATAGAGTAAAAGTGATAGTAGCATTGAAGTAATTTTTTTCCGAGATGTAAAAGAACCTCTGTGTAAGAGATGAAATTTAAGTAGAATCTACAACTTGGAATAGGTTCGATTTTTTCGTAGCCTTCTCATAAATTTAATATATTGTTTGAATAACTTGGAAACAAAAATGAATCCGGTGAAAATTGGGATTGCGGGTCTAGGAACCGTAGGGTGTGGCACAGTAGACGTACTAATAAGAAACGCTGATGAAATCGCTAGAAGGGCGGGTCGTGGAATTCAGGTGAGTCGTGCCCTTGTGAAAAATATCAGTAAAGACCGGTCCTGCGATCTTAATGGTGTTGAGCTAACCACGAACCCTGAGGATTTATTAAATGATCCAGAAATAGAAATTATCGTTGAGTTAATGGGTGGGGATAGTGGAATAGCCCTTGAGCTCGTTCAAGGAGCAATCGCATGTGGAAAACATGTAGTGACCGCAAACAAAGCGCTGATTGCTGTTAACGGTAACCAACTTTTTGCTGCAGCCCAGAAAAAGGGTACGATGATTGCATTCGAATCTGCTGTGGCCGGTGGAATCCCGATTATTAAAGTCATTCGTGAGGGATTTAGTGGCAACGTTATTCGCCGTCTAGCGGGGATAATTAACGGCACGGGCAACTTTATTATGTCCGAAATGCGCACTAAGCAACGAAGTTTTCAGGATGTTCTCGTGGAAGCCCAAGATCTTGGCTATGCTGAGGCCGATCCCGCATTCGATGTTCAGGGTACAGATGCGGCACATAAGCTCACCATACTCGCCTCGATCGCGTTTGGAATTCCATTACAGTTTAGCCATGTGTATACCGAAGGCATCGATAAAATTGAATCTGAAGATGTTGAACATGCCAAAACTTTAGGTTTTAGGATAAAACATTTAGGTATAGCCGCGCAGGTTACCGATGGGATTGAACTGCGTGTTCACCCGTGTCTAGTGCCTGAAAATCGTCTGTTAGCGAATGTCGAAGGTGTCATGAATGCGGTGCTAGTTGACGGCGATGCCGTTGGACCGACACTGCATTATGGTGCGGGCGCAGGAGCCGGTCCTACCGCATCGGCCGTCGTTGCCGATTTGGTCGATGTTGTACGAACATTAACAACGGATCCAGAGAACCGGGTACCACATCTGGCTTTCCAAGCTAATTCACTGTCGGATATACCGATACTACCGATTGACGAGGTGTCATCAGCTTATTATTTACGCTTGAATGCTATAAATCGCCCTGGTGTTCTTGCCGATGTTACGCGTATTTTGGGCGACCTAAATATCAGTATCGAAGCGATCCAGCAAAAGGGTGATGGTTCACCCGATGAGTTCTTGCCAATTGTTATTCTTACTCAAGTTACACTAGAAAAAAATATGAATTGTGCGCTTGAACGTTTAGCTCAACTGGAAACGGTCAATAGCGATATTGTTCGAATTCGTCTAGAAAACCTAAACTGGAGCTAGGGCTATATTTTCGTGCTGGATTGCTCACTCGTAAAATAATGAATTCATTTCCTCTTACAAGTAAAATTTATGTAGCCGGACATCGTGGTTTGGTCGGTTCTGCTATTGTTCGCATGTTACGGCGTTCCGGTTATTCGAATATCGTAACAAGAGCGCGGGATGAGCTGAACTTGCTTGATAGTGTTGCAGTAACCAAATTTCTCTCTGACTCGCAGCCGGATTGCATAATTGATGCGGCAGCAAAAGTCGGTGGGATTCATGCAAACAATACGCTGCGTGGACAATTCATTTATGAAAACCTTACGATTCAAAATAATTTAATTCATGGAGCGTGGCAGGCAAACATAAACAAGCTGCTATTTTTAGGTAGTTCCTGTATCTATCCTAGGGAATGTCCGCAGCCCATTCGTGAAGAATATCTGCTGTCCGGTCCGTTAGAGCATACTAACCAGCCCTATGCCATTGCAAAGATTGCGGGTATTGAAATGTGTCAATCCTATAATGCACAATATCAATGCAATTTTACGACGGCTATGCCGACTAATTTATATGGGCCAGGTGATAGTTTTGATTTATCTAGCTCCCATGTTCTGCCGGCATTGATTGCTAAGGCGCATAAGGCGAAGATTGAAAATGCATCAACACTGAAGGTGTGGGGAAGTGGTAATCCGCTGCGGGAATTCTTGTTTGTAGATGATCTTGCGACTGCCTGTTTGCATCTTCTGACGCTAAAAAATGCCCCAGGCATTATTAATATTGGCTCAGGTTATGAAATCTCTATACGCGATCTGGCAAAGCTTATTTGTACTATAGTCGGCTTTTCGGGTACTCTTGAATTTGATGCTAATAAACCAGACGGAACGCCGAGAAAATTGCTGGATTGTAGTAAGATGAACGCGCTGGGGTGGCGTGCGGCAACGGATTTGCCGCAGGGAATTAAAACAACCTATGAGTGGTATCTTGAGCATAAGTAAAATAAGACGTTTTTTCTTCTCGTGTGTGGAATCTTGTTGGCTTGCAATAAGCAACCGCGCCGGGTTTCGTCCCAGAGACTATGGGTTTGCTTTGCTCTCAATGTTCGCGTTGATACCCGGCTCATATGGGCAAAGCACTAATTTTCAGGAGGATTTACAAGCGTTAGTCAACGAAATCGCTCAGGACTCGTCGTCTCAGATCGAAATCCTTTCCGAACCTTTCACTCTCGACTTGAATACGTCTTTTGCTCAGGTAACGTCTTCCAACTCTGTGGATAGTGTGAGCGTCTCATCTCCATCCGATGCGGTAACGTTAAATTTTCAGGATGCTGATATCAGTGCATTAATAAATTCCGTATCACAGATCACGGGCAAGAGCTTTATCGTCGACCCGCGGGTTAAGGGAAAGGTAACGCTTGTATCCGGAGCACCGCTAAGGACTAATCAAGTATACGATGTTTTTCTTTCCGTGCTTGAAGTCCACGGGTTTGCAGCAGTTGATTCCGGTGAACTTACTAAAATTTTACCTGCCAATATTATAAAACAACAACCTACTCGAACAAACACCGGAAGTCAGTTCGGTGAAAATGATGAACAGGTAACTCAGGTATATAGTCTAGAACACGCGTCGGTTCAGGAGTTAACGCCGATCTTGCGTCCCTTGTTGCCACCGACCAGTCATTTTGCACCGCATGTTGGGTCTAATACCTTGGTGTTTACGGATACAGTGGCCAATATCGCGCGAGTGCTCAAAATAGTCAGTATTCTGGATCAGCCGATTAAGCGGTCCGACGTTCATGTTGTGATGATTAAAAATGGAAGTGCCAAGCGTATATCAGAAGTTATAAAGGATGTAGCGACGTCGCTAACCAGCAGTGTTGATGGCGCTCAAGGCGAACGCATTACAGTTCATGTGGATGAGGTATTGAATGCCCTGGTTATTCAGGCCCGTGAACCACAATTTGTAATTCTCTCTACATTGATAGAACAGTTGGATGTAAAGCGAACCCGTGATGGAAATGTGCATGTTATCTATCTGCGATATGCCAAAGCGTCAGATTTAGTTACCATATTGAACGAAATAGCCACAAGTGGTCAAACCTCTGGCGAAGAGAATACCCATGAAGACAAGGTTAGTGTGCAGGCTGATGAGGATACGAATGCGCTGGTTATTCGAGCAAGCGGTGAAGTGTATGAAGAATTAAAACATGTTATTGAAAAACTTGATCTTCGCCGCTCCCAAGTGTTTGTCGAGACCATTATAGCGGAGGTGTCTACCAGCAAGGCTCAGGAAATTGGCGTTGAGTGGCAAGGCTTGCATCAGCGCACATCCGGTTCTGATGTGAGTATCAGTTCTAGTCATAGTGCGGCGTCCGATGGTGGTTTATCTGTAGGCGTAATCAATAAATATGTGACAGACCTTGCGGGAAATATTGTTCCGAATCTAAATGTAGTTCTAAGCTTGCTTCGAAACGATAGCAATACAAATATCTTATCAACGCCCAATCTTTTGACGCTTGATAATGAAGTGGCGGAGATTGTTGTGGGTCAGGAAGTACCTTTTGTAACAGGTCAGTTTGTATCCGATGCGAGTAGTTCAACTTCAACCGATGGATCTAATGCCAGTGGAGTGGTAAATCCATTTCAAACTATCGAACGGAAAAATGTTGGACTGACGTTGAAAATAACACCGCAAATAAATGAAGGAGGGGCTATTCGGTTAGAGGTTGCGCAGGAAATATCAAGTGTCAGTCAAACGACAGTTTCCGGAGCGTCCGACTTAATCACAAATACCCGTTCAATCAATGCGACGGTACTTGTGGATGATGGGCAAATTATCGTTTTGGGCGGCTTAATCACTGATGATATTAGTGACACCTTTGAATGGGTGCCAGTGCTTGGAAAGATTCCGTTGATTGGCGCGCTGTTTCGTAAAAAGACCAAAAGTTCACAGAAGCGTAATTTGATGGTCTTTTTACGACCTAAAATAATACGAACTCCAGCGGATTTATTTGAGCATACACAGAGACAGTACTCTGCGATTCAGTCAGACCAGAAGGCGAGTCTTCCTGATACAAAACAACTGTTAAAGGAAAGTACAATCCCAGTTTTACCTGACTTATCGGAAGAACGATAATGCCTGTTGGGATTCACCAGGGAGAATCTCGCGACATATTGGCTCGGATGGATTCCGCGTTGGTTTCTTCTGTGCCTTATGTGTTTGCCAAACTTCATGGTGTGTTAGTTGCCTATAAACAGTCAGACACTGTTGTTGTTTTATGTGCTGAGTTACCGGGTTTTGAAATACTTAGTGAGTTGCGCCGTCGCATTGGTATGCCCATTACTTGTAATCGAGTAGCGAAAGTTGAATTCGACAATTTGCTGCGTCAGGCTTATGACCGAAGTCAATCCGAGGCCAGTCAAATGGTTGATGATCTGGATGGTGAGATTGATCTGGCACTGCTGGCCAATGACATGCCAGAAGCAACGGACTTACTTGAAGCAGCTGATCAGGCGCCAGTTGTTAAACTCATTAACGCTTTATTATCTCAGGCAATTAGGGAAGATGCATCGGATATTCATCTTGAAGCATTTGAAACAAGATCTGTCGTTAGGTTTCGTGTCGATGGCGTGTTAAAGGATGTCGTTGAACCTCAACGCGCTCTGCATAGCGCATTGGTATCACGACTGAAAGTAATGGCCAGCCTCAAAATCGATGAAAAACGATTACCTCAAGATGGCCGAATTTCGCTCCGTGTTGGCAGCCGTCCGATTGATGTTCGACTTTCTTCCCTACCCACTCGTCACGGTGAGCGAATGGTTTTGCGTTTACTTGACAAACAGAGTGCTCGGTTGGATTTGGAAAGACTGGGTATGGAAGGGAAAATGCGATCACGATTTGATAAATTGATCCATACGGCACACGGAATTATTTTAGTAACGGGTCCTACCGGTTCAGGGAAAACAACTACGCTTTATTCCGGTTTGACTCGTTTAAATCGTGATCAATTGAATATACTTACAGTTGAAGACCCGGTTGAATATGATTTAGACGGTGTTGGACAAACTCAGGTTAATGCGGCTATCGGGTTAACATTTGCCACCGGTTTGCGTTCAATTCTCAGACAGGACCCGGACGTTATTCTAGTGGGTGAAATTCGCGATGTGGAAACCGCAGATATTGCTGTGCAGGCGAGTTTGACGGGTCATCTTGTGTTATCAACACTACATACGAACTCGGCTATTGGCGCGATAACACGACTAATAGACATGGGTGTTGAACCGTTTCTTATTTCCTCCAGCTTGCTTGCTGTTCTGGCACAAAGACTGGTCAGAAAACTTTGTGACCATTGTAAGACACCTGTTTCTGCAAGCAATGAAGAAGCTCGACTACTCGGTAAATCAGGGCAATCGGTTACACTCTATCGCGGAGAAGGATGTGCGCAGTGCGACTATAGCGGCTATCGAGGTCGAATCGGTATTTATGAACTTGTTGAGATCAATGATCAACTTCGACGCCAAATACATGAGAAGGAGGGTGAATTAGAGCTAACCAAAACCGCACGAGAGCAATCGGAAAGCCTAGTGTCGGAAGGTTTTGATAAAGTCTTACGAGGTATTACCAGTATTGATGAGGTGTTACGTGTTGCTACGGAACATTCTGCGATATAACTTTTATCGGATTCTCAAATAGATGGCCGCATACGAGTACCGCGCGCTTGACGCAAAGGGAAAACAGCATAAAGGTATCGAATCAGCGGACACTGCAAAACAGGTTCGCCAATTATTAAGAGAGCAAGGATTAACTCCTCTTGAAATTTCAACAGTGGATGATGAACGGGTTGAAACGAATCGTACTCGAAAGTCATCCAGACGAATTAGTACGACACAACTCGCTGTTATTACGCGTCAGTTTGCAACCCTGGTAGGCAGCGGGATGACGGTGGACACCTCTTTATCGGTGTTAATTGAACAGTCAGAAGGACACCAAATCAAGTCACTATTAAGTAGTATTCGATCGTCGTTAATCGAGGGGCGAAGTTTGGCTGACTGTATGCGTCAGTTTCCAAAGTCTTTCCCGGAAATATTTACCGCGTCGATTGCGGCGGGAGAACAGACGGGGCGTCTTGCTGAAGTTCTTGAGCGGTTAGCTGACTATAGCGAAGGACGTCAGGGTTTACGTCAGAGACTTGGTGTAGCATTGGTTTATCCGGTTATATTGACGCTTGTTTCTATATTGATTGTGACCGGCCTGCTAACTTATGTGGTACCTCAGGTTGTCCGTGTATTTGAAGATACGGGTCAAAGTTTACCGACTCTCACCGTCGTGTTGATTGCGTTAAGCGATTTTTTAAGAGTGAATGCTGTTGTCATTGGAGGCGCTATTGTCGCTGTAGTGATTGCCTTACCGTTGATTTTTCAACAGACAGGCCCAAAAAGATGGTTGCATCACATGATTTTGCAATTGCCAATGACAAGGCGGGTCTCTAGAGGCGTTAACACTTCCAGAATGGCTCGAACCCTTGCAATTATGGTCGGTAGTGGTGTTCCGTTATTAGATGCTATGAAATCAAGCTCGGAAGTCGTTCCGAATCTGGTGTTACGAGGAGCGTTGCAACAAGCGGCAAATGAGGTGAGAGAGGGCGTGACATTGAGTCGTGCAATTTCTAGGGGAAAGTTCTTTCCTCCGTTATTTACTCAAATGGTTGCTAGTGGAGAACAAAGTGGTAATTTGGAAAAAATGCTGGATAAATCGGCGACCGCGCTAGAGCGCGAAATTGAAGCGCGAATCGCCGTATTAGTCGGCCTTTTCGAGCCGCTGATGATCATCGTAATGGGAGGGGTTGTGTTAACCATAGTATTGGCAATACTGCTCCCAATATTTGATCTTAATCAACTTGTCAGGTAAAGATGATGCGAAAAAAGTACAAACAAAAAGGTTTTACGTTGATTGAAATAATGGTTGTTGTGGTGATCATTGGTTTACTTGCCACATTAATTTTGCCGCGTGTTTTGGGACGTCAGGAGGAGGCGATGGTAGCAAAAGCGAGTAGTGATATACGAGCATTATCCAGTGCGCTAAAGTTATATAAACTCGATAATTTTAAATTTCCCGGAACCTCGGATGGGCTTGATAGTCTCGTTTCTGGAGCGAAAGATGGAAAGGGCTACATTGATCGATTGCCAGCCGATCCTTGGGGCAATGACTATCAATATTTGTATCCTGGCGAAAAACAAGAGTTTGACCTCTGGTCCTACGGATCCGACGGTCAACTTGGAGGCGATGATGTGAATGCAGATATCGGCAACTGGAATCTTGATAAACGTCAATAATAAGCCTATAAGAAAATGCCTTGAGCAAGGTTTTACCCTGCTTGAGATGATGCTGGTTGTGGTGTTGATCGGATTAACCGTGGGGTTTGTTAATTTGAATCTATCTCCAGACGCCGAGGATGTGCTGGATAGAGAGGCCAATCGTATTGTTGCTTTGTTACAACAACTGCAGGATGAAAGTGTCATTTCGGGTAAACCGATGGTGATGGAGTTGAACGAAGTTGATCAGCAGTACTTTTTTCTAGTACCGGGTAAAGATGGCTGGATACCTTTAGTTGATGATGAACTTTTTCGTACTCGCTCAATTGCCCGTCCGGTAAATGCCCGATTGGAAGTCGAGGGTTTTATTGAGCAGAACAGTGATGATTTGCTTAGCGGTGAGGCAGCAATCGTTAATCCAAGACTTATCGTCGATCCTGAAGGAGGTGTTACTCGCTTCGCGCTTCATCTTGCTATTGAAAAGTCTGCCGTTACAGTAACCCTTAATGAACGCGCACAGTTTGTGGTTAAACGTGTGGAAGACAGCACTTGATCTTATCCCAAAAAAAGCGTTCCGCACCAATTAGCCGGTGTGTTGAGGCGGGGTTTACGCTATTGGAAGTGCTAGCTGCACTTGCTATCGCAAGTGCAGGACTAATTGCGGTCTCACAAACTATTTCTTCTAGTATTGATGTTTCTGATGGAACCGAGTCAAGAATGGTAGCTTACTGGGTTGCGGATAACCATTTAAGTGAACTTCGATTATCTAATTTACAGCCCGTTGCTGGCAATTCAACAGCCGACGTGAGGATGGCAGGACGTAATTGGATAATTACGCAGAGTGTTAAAGCGACAGCTGATCCAGATGTGTTGGAAGTAGATATACAGGTGAGTCAAAAAATTGGAAAAGCATCTCGATTGGCATTCTTGAAAGGCTATTTGGTAGCAATTGAGCCTGCTAAAGACGCAACGAAGCAATGAGTTATAGGAAGCAATCCGGATTTACGTTGCTGGAGATGGTTATCGCTATTGGTATTTTTGCCATTATCGGTGCGATTTCTTACGTAACACTCAATCAGTTCTTACAAACCCGAGAAGTACTCGTAGAGCGCAATGGACAAATCCGTAACCTTCAGCGCTCCTTTTCGTTATTAGAAAGAGATATTCGTTATATGACATCCCGATCTATTAGAGATGGGCTTGGGGATACCATTTCGCCATTAGTGGTTTTTACGCCGGGTGAAATAGGTGATGGTGAGTTATTCGAATTTACAACCGTTGTGCCAAGTTTTGGAAGTACGCATTGGCATCGACTAATGCGTGTAAGTTGGGGGCTACATGATAACCGAATTGTGCGTCAAACATGGGCTGTGCTGGATCGTGATTTTGATAGCGAAAGTATCCCCATAGTATTATTGGATCGGGTGTCATCTGTCGAAATTAATTACTATGTTCGTAATGTCGATTCTGGGCTATTAACTACGGTGTCCGATTGGGAGAACGAGAGTGGACTTCCGCTCGGTATTGAAGTCATATTGCGTACGGAAGATGATATTACCTATAGACGTATAGTTGAGGTTGCCGGTGCGCTATAGTCAAGTGGGCGTAGCCTTACTTTCTGTAATGTTCATATTGACATTGCTTACTACATTTGCCGTATATATGGTTGAAGAAGATCACCTCTTGCTCCGCCGCGCTCAGAATCAACGGACGATAACACAGGGGACTCAGCTTGCTTTCGGTAGTGAGCAGTGGGCAGCTCGAGTAATACAAAGAGATCTGAAATTGAGTAAAACGGATCATTTGGGTGAAGACTGGAATAAGCTGGGATCTCCGGTCTCTGTGAATGACGGCAAGCTACGAACCACTATTACTGACCTGCATTCTCGCTTCAATCTTAACAATCTCTCGTCTCGTGATAAGGTATGGTATCCTGCGTTTAAACGCTTGCTAAGGTTGTTGGAGTTGGATGAAACTCTGGTTGAAGCTATTGTAGACTGGATTGACTCGGATCAACAAAGAACTCATGCGGGCGGTGCGGAAGATTTGGAATACCAACTTAACGATCCGCCTTACCGGGCGGCTAATCAATCAATGGCAGATCTTGGCGAATTACTTTACGTGCAAGGTTTTACTGCGGAAATTGTTGAGTTGCTAGCACCTTTTGTGACCGTTATTCCTAATGCTAAAGTGACTAAGATTAATGTAAATACCTGTCCGCCATTATTATTGCAAATTTTGGGAGATCAGATGACAGCTGCTGACGCAGAATCTCTTGCGAATGCCAGAGGTGAAACCGGTTTTGAAAGCATCGAAATATTCTTGCAAAGACCGGAACTTGCCGGCGAAGCTAATGTTACTGCAGAACCCATGATAAGTTTGTCCAGCGAATTTTTTCAGATAAACAGTCAGGTGTCTATTGATCGCCTTGGTTTAAATATGGAAAGCATCGTAACAAGAAACGCGGCACGCGAGTCAGTGTCGGTCATAAGCCGTAAACGAGGTTATTTATGAGAACATATATATCCGCTGCGGCGCCGTTTCTTTGGGCGCGAGTATCACGACAGGGGAAGGTGAAACAGCAGGGTGAAGTTCAATCCCTTGCCGAACTTCCATCGAAATTGCGTTCCGATGAAATCTACGCGGTGGTACCGGGTGAGTTTCTTGTTACCAACGAAGTTTCCATACCTAGTCGAAACCGTAACAAGGTTAAACAAGCTTTACCCTTTGCTTTGGAAGAAAAACTTAGTGAGGAGATCGAGTCCTTTCATTTCTTAATACTTAATTGGAATCCAGGAGAAAATGTTATTGCGGCTGTTTTGTCCCGCAAACAACTTAGTCTCTGGCAAGAACAATTTGCTAATGCTGGCTTCGCATTATCTGGGCTAGTTGCTGAATATCAGCTACTGCCCATACATCCGCGTACAAATATCACAATTGCAACGCAACCCGCAGGTAAGACGAGTATTCATTGGGCTAGTGGTATTGGTGTAACGCTCGATTCTACGCTAGTAGATATCTGGTGGAATCAATCGGCAGCAAAGATAGACGCCGCAGGGGTTAACTCCGGGAAACTAGCGAAACAATTGCTTCTGCTCTCTGGTGAGACGTCTCCTGATGTAAAGGAGTGGAAGATCGGTTCAACATTTCCTGAATGGATTCAGCATTGGCAGAAGGGTGTAAACGTACTAAACCTACTTCCACAAACACGTGACATAACAGAAAAGCGAGCTCGGACGCCAGGCTTAAGGTTAGCGATTCTTCTGTTGGTTATGGCTATGGCTGGAAAGTTGGGCATTGACGGGTATGAGTACGTTCAACTGGAAGCGATGAATTCGCAGTTTGCAAGAGAAATGTCTACGTTACTTACCGAAACTTTTCCATCAGAGAAACGAGTGGTTAATGCCAAGATTCAATTCCGACAAAAACTTGCTGAGTTACAACAGGGCGGTAATACAAATCACCTGTTTCAGCAATTATTGGTATTGATTTCTCCTTCAATTCGTTTGAGTCGTGCTGAAATTCAAGAGATAAGTTTTCGTGAAGGCGCGCTGGATTTACAGTGTGCAGTTAATCGATTTTCTGACTTGGATAGCCTAAAGGGAAAATTCGAACAAGGTGGAGTGCTCAAAGTAGAGCTTACGTCTTCAGGTTCGCTTGGTACAAAAGTAACCGGTCGCTTTAAAATACAACTTGGCAATAATTCATGAGTTTCTGGACTGGATTAAACCCTCGCGAACGATTACTCCTAGGCTGGGGGTTGTTTGCTCTAATTGCTACAATTCTTTATGTATTTATTCTTGAACCCCGGTATCAGCGTCTTTCGGTTTTGCGCCTTCAAGTACCAACTAAGCAATCGGATTTAGCATGGATGCAAGCTCAGGTCGAATCGAATGCCGCTCTTAAAAGTGGTGTAAAAAATGCGCTCTCGGCCGAACGCTTGCCTTTGTTGACTATTGTGGAAAAAACCTCAACCCAGTCTGGATTGAGAAAAAAAATTTCCAGGATGCAGCCTGCCCAAAATGGCGCTGTTCGAGTGTGGTTTAACGAGGTTCAATTTAACCCGTGGATTAACTGGCTCGATGTTCTTCGAGACCAGGGGGTTTCTGTCGATGCTGCAAGCATATCTCGGGAAAGTGAAGGCGTAGTCAATATTAGGGTTACTTTAGTTCAGACCCAGTGAAATTTCTACAATTTGGCAATATGCATGTTTGAGGTAAACAGAAAGGAAATTAGGCGCCGCGTATCGCCAGATGCGATTGGCCCCCAAAACGTGAATCCGCGTTTAGCAACGATACTTGCTACTCGAGGAATCACCGATGCAAACGATTTGCAATTTTCGAATCGAGATTTGTTACATCCGGGTACTTTGAATGACATTGACACTGCGGCTGCAATAATTTCAGAACATGTGATGCAGGGCTCAGGAATTCGTATTGTTGGTGATTACGATGCCGATGGAGCAACAAGTACGGCTCTTATGTTGTTAATGTTAAGGGCATATGGCGCAAGTCATGTTGATTTTGTTGTACCGGATCGTTTCATTCACGGATATGGTTTGTCTCCCGCCTTAGTTGAATCTTTTGACGATACGCCAATTGCTTTATTAATCACAGTTGATAATGGAATCGCCAGTATTGAAGGTGTGGCAAGCGCAAAGGCGCGTCATATGCAGATTGTTGTCACCGACCATCATTTACCAGGAGACACGCTACCCAGTGCAGATGCTATCGTTAACCCGAATGCGTCTGGGGATCTATTTCCGAGCAAAAACTTGTCGGGAGTGGGGGTGGCTTTTTACGTACTTTCAGTTACCGGGAGAGTCCTAGAGAAGCGGGGTTGGTTTAAAAAACGACCCATTCCAAAAATATCTGATTACCTTGATCTTGTTGCTTTAGGAACGTATGCCGATTTGGTAGCGTTAGACCAAAATAATAGAATTCTGGTAAACCAAGGGCTAAAACGCATAAAAGCAGGGCGCTGTCGCCCAGGTATCAGCGCATTAGTGGACTTGTCTGGAAAAAACCAAACTCAGTTAATCGCTTCGGATTTAGGCTTTCAAATTGCCCCCCGCCTTAATGCGGCTGGTCGGTTGGAAGATATGACGATCGGCATTAATTGCTTAATTGCAGAAACTGACAGAGAAGCTAAAGTACTTGCGCAAAAGTTAGATAGTATTAATAAAGAACGCAAAACCATTGAACAACACATGACATCTGATGCAACCTCAATTCTTGATAAAATAGGAAGCATAGGAAAGGATTCCAACGGTATTTGTTTATATAATAGAGAATGGCATGAGGGTGTCGTAGGTCTTGTGGCATCTCGGTTAAAAGAGAAATGGGCATTGCCGTCGGTCGTTTTTGCATGCGGAACATCGGGTCAATTAAAAGGTTCTGCTCGATCGGTGAAAGGTGTTCATATACGCGATGTATTGTGCGACATAGATAGTGGATATCCCGGTTTGATACAGAAGTTTGGCGGACATGCGATGGCTGCTGGCTTAAGTATTGGCGCAGATTCTTTTGCCGAATTTGAATCTGCGTGGGGTGAGGTATTAAGCGCACATACGGCATCAATTCGAGCAGCTAACGAATTGCTGACCGATGGCGCGTTGCATGATGAATTTATTGATTTGGACTTTATTCAGGAATTAAAGTCTATTGTGCCTTGGGGGCAAGGGTTTGGAGAACCGTTATTTGATAATGTGTTTCAAGTTTTGGAACAGCGTTTGGTAGGCCAAATTCATTTGAAATTGTTATTGCGCTCAGAACAGAGTAATAAAGTTGTGAATGCTATTAAATTTAGGTTTCTTGATTCTCCAGGTGCGTCTTATCAGGAGTTTTCACGAATTCATGCTGTATATCGCGTTGATGTAAATGAGTACTCTGGGCGTATTGATCCCCAGTTAATTATCGAGCATATTAATCCGGTTTAGAGTGATTGTCTGAGTTATAGCAGTAGTCAATGTATTCGACATCACATTAACTAAAAAATATCGAAGAGATAAATTATGAGTGAAAATTCGAAGGAATTCCTATTATCATTGCATTCCTTAGTGCCGGAGAACTTGATACCTATTAGAAACGACGGTTTTAGGCACGATAAAATTCCATGTTGTGATTTGCTTACTGATGAGAGTGACACCGAGCATGTTTTAAAACTAAATAACTCCGGTGCAATCATTTGGGGCTTATGCACGGAAAGTCGCAGTGTTGGTGATATCATTAATATGCTTGCCGATGCCTTTGAAGTAGAGCGGGCAGATATGGCTAGAGATGTTAGTCGTGTTGTAGAGTATCTACTTGAAGAACGTGCACTAATTAATTCCAATAACGTTGCACTGGCTGAATAACTATTAATGATGCTAGATAAAGATTTAGCTCACTATTGATGGACAAATTATTTAATTTTAACCAATGACCGCGCATTGGATACAGAAGTTCAAAATTAATCAATTGAAACCTCAAACCTTTAGTCTTATATATTTACTCTACACATGAACTTATTTGTTTTTGATATCGAAACGGTACCTGATATAGAACTTGGTAAAAAGATCTATCAGTTGGACGGCTTGAATGATGACGACGTGGCGAAGGTGCTTTTTACAAAGCAACGACAGAAAACAGGTTCCGAATTTCTGCCCCATTATCTTCATCAAATTGTTGCAATTTCTATTGTATTTAAAACCAAGCAAACGACCAAAGTCTGGTCGTTAGGCTCACTCGAGTCGACTGAAGCCGAGCTTATCCAGCGATTTTATGATGGTGTAGATAAATATCAACCGACCCTTGTTAGCTGGAATGGTGGCGGGTTTGATTTGCCAGTGCTCCATTATCGTGGTCTAAAGCACGGTGTCGATGCCAGCAGGTATTGGGATCAAGGAGAACTTGACCGTGATTACAAATGGAATAATTATGTTAACCGATATCATTCGCGACATACGGACTTAATGGATGTTTTAGCCGGCTTCCAGCCAAGAGCTAATGCTTCTCTGGAACATATAGCTTTGATGCTGGGTTTTCCCGGGAAATTGGGTATGAGCGGTGCCTCTGTGTGGCCTGCCTATCATGATGGTCGTTTGCAAGATATTAGAAACTACTGTGAAACGGATGTTTTAAATACCTATCTGGTCTATTTGAGGTGGGAGTTGATACGTGGGAATTTAGATCAAGCGGGATTCGATAATGCAACCGAAGAATTACGAGCGGTCCTTGCTGGGATGAACCGAGATCACCTGAATGAGTTTGTTAAAGCCTGGGATAACAGTTGAAAGCGCTTAGTGGGTACGTAAAAGATTTATCGCACGATGGCCGTGGAATTATTAAAATTGATAAGGAAGTTTATTTTGTTGAGGGCGCACTAGTAGGCGAACTCGTTAATTTTTCTTATCAAAAACGCTTTAAGAAACAAAATATAGGCAGGCTTTTGTCAGTAGTCGAAGTATCCTCAAAACGTGTTACTCCTCGCTGCGAGTATTCTGAGGATTGTGGTGGATGCGCTATGCAGCATTTAGATAGTGAGGAACAAGTGCTTTTTAAACAAAATACGCTTGTCCAGAGTCTAAGTCGCTTAGGTAATGTCGAGCCAACGACTTTACTGCAACCTATCGTTGGCCAGTTTTGGAATTATCGAAGACGTATTCGCCTCGCTACGCAGTGGCGTAAAAAAACAAATTCTTTACGTTTTGGCTTTAGGCAGCATAAAGCCGCGGGAATTGTTCCCATCAATCATTGTCATGTAATGGACTCTCGAGCGTCGCAGTTACTTCCAGAACTTCAGCGGATTCTTAATGGACTAGCAAATAAGAAAAATATTAACCAACTTGAAATAACATGTGCTGAATATACGAGTACGCTATTACTCGAACACTCTGCGCCTTTTTCTGATGGTGATATCGATTTATTGGCGAGTTGGTTAGCAGATAACCCTGATTTCAAAATATATTTGAAATCAGGTGGTGTATGTATAGAAGTGGCTACAAACTCCATGCCATATCGTTTGCCATCCTATTTAATTCCTGAATTTGGGATTGCGGTTGAATACAACCCAACTGACTTTATTCAGATAAACGGGACAATCAACAAGTTGATGATCAAACAGGCGGTAGATTTGCTGGAAGTAAGTTCAGATGATTCGATAGTTGATTTTTTCTGCGGTATTGGTAATTTTTCGTTACCGTTTTCTACTATTGCTAAACGGGTTCTAGGTCTTGAATTAAATCAACGTATGGTTGATCAGGCTGAGCGCAATGCACAAAGTAATAAGTTAAATAATGTGAAACATGTTGTCGCAGATCTGTATGACTCGTATCCCCATGATGCCGGGTTGCTAAAGTCCTATAATAAAGTGCTACTCGATCCGCCACGCTCTGGTGCGGGCTACGTTATTAGTGAGTTAATCCCAAAGTTTTACCCGGAAAAGATCCTGTATGTCTCGTGTAACCCAGCAACACTTGCGCGAGATAGTGGCGTTCTTGTGAACAAATTGGGGTATCGGTTAGAGAGTGCGGGAATCATTGATATGTTCCCGCACACTGCACATGTCGAGTCAACCGCGTTATTTACGCGATCATAACGACGTCAGATTGTTAATCTTCCGGTTTGGACGAGCCTTTTTCAGGGCTGCTGCTACTTGCCGGAGCTGTAGTAGCTGGAGCTGAAGTAGCCGGACTGTCTGTTGTTGCGTTCGTATTGTCCCGTCGTTCTCGCGACCCAGAATTATTCCGGCGATTTCGATTGCCACCGCGATTCCATGATGTCCGTGTCGTACTTCGTTCACGTCCTTCATTGCCCTGATTAGTTTCCTTCACATTACCAATATTTTCTGAGGGAACGCTCTGGTTGCCTTGATTATTATCCGGGATGATTTGGTTGCCAATGTTGTCATTAACCACCGCGTTGTTCTCAGCAGAAGGCTGAGGATTGGATCTCCTGGGTCTTCTTTCAGGCTGTCTACCAGAAGCTGGGGCGTTGGTATTCCCCAGGTTCTCGGAGGAGTCAGATTGATCGCGAGATGCAGATTGATTGTTTGGTCTACGTCCGCGAGACCTGCGATTCTGTCCCTGACCGCCTTGCGGTTTATCGCTGTTGCGATTTTGCTGGTTGTTGTTTTGATTCCGTTGATTAGTGTTCGTGGAATCAGCTTTATTTTCTTCATTATTTGAAGGTTTGCGGCGACGATCCTGCTGCGAGTTTGGTTTCGATCCCCGTGATGCTTGATTATTTTGTGTTTGGCGTTGATTCGGGTTGTTTGATGGACGACGCTTATCTCCACGACGCTGTTGATTCTGGTTGCCGTTGTTAGAACGTCTCTGGTTTTGCCTTTGGTTAGACTTTTGCTCCGATTCATCATTTGCTTCAGATTCGTTGCTAGTGGTTTTTTCACCACCGGTTAGTGCTTTCCAAATTCGCTTGAGAATACCATCCTCGGTATCTGTGTTTTCCACTTCCGTGCTGGATTCTTTCTCTGGGTGGGTGGCGCCTTTTATATCAGCTAAATTTACTGACGGTGTTTCTAATGGAATGTAAACAGCATCGATTACATCTTTTGCATCATCACTTTGAGTAAAGGGGATGCGATGACTCGGTAATGAACCCAGTTCATCCATATCTTCGGCTTTTAGTCGCCGAATGCTGAAATGTGGGTAGTCAAGCTCATTGGTTGGCGAAATGACAATCGATGTACCAAGACGACCTTCTATTTGATTTAGCTCATGGCGCTTCTCATTTAGCAAATAAGTCGCCGTTTTCAGCGGTAAATGTGCATGAATAGCTTCTGTATTTTCCTTGAGTGCCTCTTCTTCCAAAATTCGCAACAGACTTAATGCAGATGACGTAACACTTCGAATACTTCCGGTTCCCTCGCAACGAGGACATGCAACATAGTTGGAGTCGCTTATTGAAGATCTTAGTCGTTGCCGAGACATTTCTAACAAGCCAAATCGTGAAATTCTGCCGACTTGTACTCGGGCGCGATCGGCTTTTAATGCATCATTTAGACGTGATTCCACCAGTCGTTGGTTCTTGGTTGATGACATATCAATCAAATCGATGACAATAAGTCCGCCGAGATCTCGGATTCTTAGTTGTCTGCCCACTTCATCAACTGCTTCCAGATTGGTTTGCAAAGCCGTTTCTTCTATGTCACCGCCTTTGGTGGCCTTCGCCGAGTTAACATCGATGGCGACGACCGCTTCCGTGTGATCAATAACAATCGCACCACCAGAAGGTAGTCGTACTTCCCGAGAATAGGCGGTTTCAATTTGATGCTCGATCTGAAATCTAGAGAATAACGGTACAGTATCTTCGTAATGTCTTAGCTTGATTTTGGAATTTGGCATAACCTGGGTCATGAACTTCTGTGCGCGTTCAAAAACTCCGGGTTCGTCTATCAGTATCTCGTTTATATCTCCGCGCAAATAGTCACGCAAGGTTCTAACGATTAGATTGCTTTCTTGAAATATCAGGAAAGGCCCCGGACGTTCCCCAGCGGCTTCCTCGACCGCTTTCCAAAGCTGTACTAAAAAATCAAGATCCCATTGAAGTTCTTCTGAGGTTTTTCCAATTCCAGCCGTGCGAACAATTAATGCATGGCTAGATGGCACATCAAGTCCTGCCATTGCATCTCTTAATTCAGCTCGTTCGGAGCCGGATATGCGTCGTGAAATTCCGCCGCCCTTAGGGTTGTTCGGCATAAGTACCACATACCGTCCAGCAAGGCTGATAAATGTGGTCAGAGCCGCACCTTTGGTGCTTCGCTCATCTTTATCTACTTGAACGATTAGTTCCTGGCCTTCGCTAACAACATCTTAATTTTTACTTGGGCCATCGGTGTCGATGACGGAAAGTTTTGAAAATAGCTACGCGAAATTTCTTTTAAAGGAAGGAATCCTTG
>CAJQKF010000103.1 GCA_905478855.1 uncultured Gammaproteobacteria bacterium | reverse complement strand
ATGAATCATGAGAGTTACCTTTAACGTTTTGTGTGATGTAAGCAATTACATCAAAACGGGTAACTCTCTTCTTTGCAACCTCTAATCATTGCAATGTGTCAGATTAGATCGAAACTTCTACAGTTTACGACACCCAGAAAAGATACTGTAAAAGCTAGCCTCGAACTGTTTACCTTCTATATCGATCACATCAACCTTACCGTGTCCTGCCTGCGGCGAGTTGGTTGTTAATGCAATATTTTTACCAAGCCTTCTGAAATATCGTATTTCTTGCTTTGCAGCAGTGCTGCTAGTTGTTCGACGTGAACCCGCTTGATGCTGGTTTATCCAAAACGCATACCTCCAATCGTGCTCTCACGATAGCCGGATGCAGCATATTTCTATGCACACACCCAGCTTTTCTCATATAAAGCTTTTTAGAGTTAACAGCAGCAACAATAGATAAACGGAACATGAAAGAACTCCAATGGATAAAATTGAGCAAATAAACAAAAACTATGCGTAACACTTCAACCTTTTTAGGGGTTGTGTATTTATTTCAATAACCACACTATATACTAGGTAGCATGAACGAAAGATGAACAAAGGCAAAACAAATACAGCCATAATTCTCACAAGGCATACAAGGCTCACATTGAATTTCAACAGCAGTATACCGAACTAAAGGCAAGAACGTTAAATAGCCATAATATCCCCAAAATCCATACAATCGTGTGTTAGATGTAAGATAAAGCCATAATCCTCCCCTAGAATGAACGATTTTAATCGATTCAGAGCGCAACATTCTTCGGTGTGTAAGCTTCCCACTTTGATTATGATTTGCTTGGTACTAATTCATAAAACAAAAAGCATAACAAATGGTGAAACGTTGCACCATAAATGATTCTTACGATACCTTGCTCGCTGAGGGGGGGGGTACTAGAGACCGATCGAAAGGAAATATAAGTTAGGTATATTTGAATAGAAATATGGCGGAGAGAGAGGGATTCGAACCCCCGGAAGGCTACAAACCTTCAACGGTTTTCAAGACCGCCGCATTCAACCGCTCTGCCATCTCTCCGATACTGTTGGACGTCGTATTATATGAATCGCCCCGACGGATGCAACCCTTAATCCCAAAGAATTTAAGAGCTGTTCCGCAAGGTTGCAATTATAGAGCTTTATCCCCATGTAAAACCACATCTGTGAAGACTAATTCACTTGATTTTTTGCAATTAAACCGTATCCTAAATACTAGTTATCAAGCACAACACTTTAAGGAGTGAAAATAATGATTAGATCACAGCCTGTAGTTACCCAAACCCGGGTAAAAGGCGTTGAGATAAACAAGGTATTGAAAAATACTTATATTCTGTTATCGGCAACTTTACTGTTTAGTGCGTTAACAGCTTGGATGTCAATGGCGTTTCAATGGCCACCACTTGGCATGATTGTCACCTTGGTAGGCTACTTTGGGTTATTATTTTTAACCAGTAAATTTAGCAACTCTTCCCTGGGAATTCTGTTTGTGTTCGCGCTAACTGGATTTATGGGATTAACACTAGGACCAATCCTTAGTTATTACATAACCTCCATTCCTAACGGCGGCCAACTAGTAATGACGGCTATGGGTGGAACGGGCGTTATTTTTCTAGCATTATCTGCGTATGCCCTAGTTTCCCGTAAAGACTTTAGCTTCATGGGTGGCATATTGATGGCGGGTATATTGGTTGCTTTTCTAGCAGGTATTGGTGCTGCTGTTTTCGCAATACCAGCGTTATCTCTAGCTGTCTCTGCAATGTTTATTCTGCTAATGTCCGGCATGATTCTATGGCAGACAAGTGCGATTATTCACGGTGGCGAAACCAACTACATCATGGCTACAGTTACCTTGTATATTTCAATATACAACCTATTTTTGAGCCTACTCCAGATTCTAGGCATTTTTGGCGGGGACGACTAGCGGTCAAGTTGATAAGAAGGACTAAAAGGCCCCTGAATCAGGGGCCTTTTTTATGGATGTTGAAAAATCACTCAAGTATTACACTCAATTTTCTAAACTGTTTCCAGCACGTGGAAGTGCCCTCCAGACCACAACCCATATTTTTCTATACCATCTATAACGCAAATCTCACACTGCTCGACCAAGCGGTACCACGCACTGCGTGAAAACCTTGCAAACAATCCATTCCGTATTTCCACATAGCCTACTTCCACATCTGTAAAAGACGGCTGACGTATCTCGAGAGTGTGATTTACGTCTAACACGCCTTTAAGTCCTGCCGATGTAGTAACAATTATTTGCTGCTGTTGTTTCTGTCCATCTATCTCGAAATCGGTAATTACAAATGGCACATCTTCCACTTCTATAATTAGTTTTTCGTGGGGCGACAAAAGACAGTAGTCTTGCTTATCCCTAACCAAAACCGTTGCAAGAAGTTCAACAAGTTTTTGTCGTTTAAACTCAGTGCCTTCATGGTGCCACGCACCATTACGGTCGATCAGTACATCAAATTTTCTAACATGAGTTGGGTTCCACTTCTCAACAGGAGGAAACTTCTTGGATTCAAATTCAGTTAAAAACGTTTGGAAATCAGACATAATTAAAAAGCACAAAAAACATCAGCACACTACCAACTAAAATAATTAAATCAATTACATTACAGAACGTGGTTTACCATCATCATCAATAGCCACAAAGGTAAATACACCTGCGGTTACCTTCTCCTCTGAAGCCAAGGATTCAACGCGGCGACGTATCCAGGTTTCCACCAAAACACTAACGGAAGTATTGCCAATACGTTGCGTGGAACAATAGCAACTTACTTGATCCCCAACCTGTACCGGCTTGTGGAATGTCATACCATCTACCGCAACCGTAACAACTCGTCCCTTTGCTATTTGATAAGCATAAGCGCCTCCGGCAATATCCATTTGCGACATTAACCATCCGCCAAATATGTCACCATTGGGGTTTGCATCAGCTGGCATAGCGATGGTCCGCGTGGAAGGTATTTTTTGTTCCATGGTTTTCTCAAAAAATTATTTTGGTCTAAAGCAACAAGAATGGGTAAATCTGCCAATCCTGCAGAGAACTATTCATAGGAACGTTCATCAGAAATAATTTTTCCATCATTTCCTATTGTTCCCTCTGATACCGATTCCACAGATGCACGCAGTTTACATAAGTCTTTTATTGCTTGTGTAATTTTATCCAATACCGATTCATCCAGACAGGTCAGCTCACACTGAAAACATAGGTTATCCACATTGTTAGGATTTGTAACAACCATACGATAACGTTCGATTTCCGTGAAACGATCCGCCACCGCATTAACTTGTTCCGGTCGAATGAACATACCTTTAACTTTCGTCGTTTGATCTGCTCGACCCATCCAACCTTTGATACGTTGATTTGTGCGACCGCAAGCGCTAGGCGTATCC